>CAVJQN010000267.1:0-2049 GCA_963651635.1 Agathobacter sp. | reverse complement strand
CGCGTGGACGAGCAGCGGGATATTGTCCCAGTAGATATTGCGATTGTTGTTCTTCTCAAATTCCACCTCCAGATGCTGCTTTAGCCGCTCGCCGTCCTCCGACGTCCAGCGTGAGATGCCCAGCGTCTGCCAGCCGGGATCGGTGGACTCCGGGATGGTAGACAGTATCACATCGTCCTCATCTACATAGGTGATCCACTCCGATACACCGTTCGGACAATAGATCGCATTGTACCCGGACGCCTCAAAATGCGGATCGAGTATCGCCGGATCGACTATGATCTGATCACCGTCCATGACCATCGCACCGGGGATATGCTCCCGTGCGCAGTACATCGACGAGATGGAGTTGGTATCGGCATAGTAGGGATTCTCTATGAGAGTGAGACCGGGATATTTCTCCGGCAGATACGCGAACTGCTCCTTGAGATATCCGACTACCACATATATCTCGGAGATGCCGTTGACGCGCAGTCCTTCGATGGTCGTCTCGATCATCGGCTTTCCGTCTACCTTGACGAGCGGCTTCGGCGTGGTCAGTGTCAGCGGACGCATACGCGTGCCGCGTCCGGCGGCATTGATGATGGCTTTGTTTGCTGTGTACATGAGGCTCCTCCCTTTTTACTATGAGTGACACGGCTTGCTCCGCGCTCTCGCAAGCCTTCAAAACATTCGACCCTGATATCACATCAGCTCCTTCGCGCGTGCGTAGTAGTGCTTGGCGAGCTCGTAGAGGCGCTTATTCTCCGCGTAGACCGTCTTGTTGTTCTGATACATCGCCTCGTACCAGTTGCTGAAGCTGAATGCATTGATGGCGATATAGGCATATATCTTGGCACGCAGACGCTTGTCGCGGTTGCCGCCCGTGTAGATATCGATGATTTCGTCTATCTGCTCATCGCCGTAGGGCGAGTAGGCGCAGAAGTAGGCGACATCATAGTACGGATCCGCCATACCCGAGTATTCCCAGTCGATGAGATGTATCGTCTCACAGCCCGACGCGTCCGGCGTGAACAGGAAGTTGTCCGGGTTCGCATCGATGTGACTGAGCACATGCGGCTCGTCCACAGCCTTGAGAAACTCGCGCAGTGAGTAGACATTTTCCTTGGTCTGTGCGTGATCCTCGAACATGGATGCGCCGCCTGCGATATTGTCCTCGTAGAGCTGCGCATATTCGAAGATGTCATACTCGTGATCGACCTTCAGCCCCAGTCCGTGCAGTGTCTTGAGCACCTCCAGACAGCGCTCGATATCCGTGCGCTGCGCATAGTCGCAGGGACGCGAGTTCTCCCAGTATCGCGTGATCTTCACACCCGTGTCGGGGTCGATATATATCAGCTCGTCGGTGATGCCTCTGCCCGCGAGGAGACTATATATCTCCGCCTCCTCATGGCGGCTGATGATGCGATCCGTGCCCTCGCCCGGTATGCGGACTACGTATTTGCGCCCGCCCGAGCACTCAAATATGAAGGAAATGTTGGTCAGCCCCTTCTTGAGAGGGTAGATATCGCGGATAGTGTCCAGCCCGATATATTCCTTGATGGTCTCCGTGGTTTCGGGAAATGCATTCAGAAACTCATCCGCACTCACGTGCTCATTGATAAGACTGCGCTTCGGACGCGCGGGCTTGCCCGTGAGTGTCGTGGGAGCATCGATGCCGCCCGCGAGAGGCATACCTGTGGGAGACATACCGGGCGCGGAATATCCTAGTGCGCCCGCGCTTGACGGATATGCAGTTCCGCCTGCACCGGGTACGAAGCCCTGCCTGCCGCCCGGCATGGCGGAAGCACCTGACGGCATATATGCGCCGCGTCCGTCATACTGCGGCATATCTATCGAAAAGGGCAGCCCGCGGCGCAGTATGCACTGCCGCAGAAAGATGGTGACTGCGCCGGACATATCCAGCCCGAGACTGGCAAAGAGAGCAGACGCCTCCTTCTTCAGATCCTCATCTATCCTGATTTGTGTCGGAATAGTTGCCATATAATCGCTCCTCCTTTGCACACTGCGTTCATGAAAGGTAATAAAAGTCATGTAAATGGTCATGGT
>CAVJQN010000266.1:0-2103 GCA_963651635.1 Agathobacter sp. | reverse complement strand
CGATCGCCATGGTGGACGGCAAGGCGAAGCTGATGCGCGACGACTACTGCGACGGCCTGGGCGATTGCCTGCCCAACTGCCCGACAGGCGCGATCACATTTGTTGAGCGTGAGGCGGCGGCATATGACGAGCAGGCGGTCATTGCCAATAAGCAGAAGAAGCAGGAGGAGATGCAGTCAAAGATGCAGGAGACGATGAAGCGTACGGGTATGTCACTGCCGGGCGGATGTCCGGGTTCGAGAGCGATGTCACTGAATCATGCAGAGCATGAGACGGGAGGCGGCGGCTGCCCCGGATCGCGGGCCAGGATGATGGCACAGCCGGAGACAGACGGGGCTGATGCGGCGCAGAGTGCTGCCGGATACAGACCGATACAGCCGGTCAGCAGGCTGGCACAGTGGCCGGTACAGATAAAGCTGGTTCCTGTCAGCGCGCCGTTCTATGCCGGCGCCAAGCTTCTGATAGCAGCGGATTGCACGGCATACGCATATGCAGCATTTCACGAGGATTTCATCAAGGGACATATCACTCTGATAGGGTGTCCCAAGCTGGACAGCGTTGACTACTCGGAGAAGCTGACACAGATCATAGCGGGCAATGACATCAAAAGCGTGACCATAGTGCGCATGGAGGTGCCGTGCTGCGGCGGACTGGAAAATGCCGCAAAGACGGCGCTTCAAAACAGCGGAAAGTTTATCCCGTGGCAGGTGGTTACCATATCCACGGACGGAAAGATACTTGACTAAGGAGGTTACAGAGATGGAGGAGAAGATGTTTTGTTTTCAGTGCGAGCAGACGGCGGGCTGCACAGGATGCACGGGTAAGGCCGGAGTGTGCGGAAAGACTGCACAGACAGCTGCATTGCAGGACGAGCTGACGGGAGCGCTCATAGGGCTGGCGCGCAGTACGGACAGCGATACGGAGCGTGACCCCGAGGTATGCCGCGCCATGATAGAGGGACTGTTTACAACGGTCACCAATGTGAACTTCGACGATGCGACTATCCGTGCGCGCATAGAGCATGTGCATGAGGTAAAGTCAAAGCTGGTTCCGAACTGCGCCTCCTGCGAGTCGAGCTGCGGCAGGACCGAGGACTACGATATGCACCTCGTGTGGGATGCCGATGAGGATATACGAAGCCTCAAGTCCCTCATACTCTTCGGCATACGCGGTATGGCGGCATATGCATATCATGCGATGGTGCTGGGATATACGGATGATGAGGTAAATGCATTTTTCAGCAAGGCACTGACGGCGATAGGCGAGGACTGGGGCATGGACAAGCTCCTTCCGATGGTCATGGAGGTCGGAGAGAAGAACCTCAAGTGCATGGAGCTGCTGGACAAGGCCAATACCGAGACATACGGCACGCCCGCGCCGACTACGGTACCTCTGACGGTGGAGAAGGGACCGTTTATAGTCATCACCGGTCACGATCTGCATGATCTAAGGCTCCTCCTCGAGCAGACAGAGGGCAAGGGCATCAATATCTATACACACGGAGAGATGCTCCCGGCACATGCATATCCGCTGCTGAAGAAATATCCGCATCTCAAGGGCAACTTCGGTACGGCATGGCAGAACCAGCAGAAGGAATTTGCGGATATCCCCGCGCCTGTCCTTTATACGACGAACTGTCTCATGCCGCCGCGTCCGGCCTACAGCGACAGAGTATTTACAACGGCGCTCGTGTCATATCCCGAGATGACATACATAGGCGAGGACAAGGACTTCACTCCGGTTATAAACAAGGCGCTGGAGCTGGGCGGCTATGCCGAGGATCAGGCATTCACCGGCATGAACGGCGGAGATACCGTCATGACCGGATTTGGCAGGGGTACGGTGCTCGGAGTGGCTGATAAGGTCATAGAGGCTGTAAAGAGCGGCGCCATCAGGCATTTCTTCCTTGTGGCAGGGTGCGACGGAGCGCGCGCGTCACGCAGCTACTATACGGAGTTTGTGAAGCAGACACCGGCAGATACCGTAGTTCTGACGCTTGCCTGCGGCAAATACCGTTTCAACGATCTCGATCTCGGCACGATCGGCGGACTTCCCAGACTGATGGACGTCGGGCAGTGCAATGACGCATACAGTGCCATATGC
>CAVJQN010000265.1:0-2104 GCA_963651635.1 Agathobacter sp. | reverse complement strand
CGCTTATGGAGAGTGAGGGGCAGTCGGACGATGAGATAAAGGCGGTGCTGGTCACGTCTATGCGGAGATGGGGACGCAGATATCCTCATGCGGGCTACGGAGGCATGTTTGCGAGGTGGCTGGGGGAGAGGCATCCGCAGCCGTACGGCAGCTACGGCAACGGCTCCGCCATGCGCGTATCGTCAGCGGGCTGGCTGTACGATAGCATAGGTGAGACGAGGAGGCACGCGAGACTGTCTGCCGAGGTGACGCACAACCACCCGGAGGGGATCAAGGGCGCAGAGGCGACCGCCGCGGCTATCTATATGGCAAGAACGGGATCAGACAAGGACGAGATCAGGAGATATATCACGGACGAGTTCGGATATGATCTGTCAAGGAGCTGCGATGAGATCAGACCGGCGTATCACCACGTGGAGACATGCCAGCAGACGGTACCTCAGGCGATCACCGCTTTTCTGGAGGGAGAGGACTTTGAGGACGTGATAAGGACGGCGGTCTCTCTGGGAGGCGACTGCGATACACTCACCTGCATCGCGGGAGGCATAGCGGAGGCATTCTACGGCGTACCGCAGGAGATGAAGGACGAGTGCCGCAGGAGACTTCCTGAGGATATGCTGCGTGTGCTGGATGAGTTTGAGGACAGGCGGGCAGAGGCAGAGCCCGAGGAGTACGATTACGAAACCTGCGAGATGCTTCTTGCGGGAAATGTGGAGATAGAGGCGGCGATAGACGCGTACTATGCCGACAGCTGCAGAGATACACTGACGGCGGTGCTCTGTGCCATCCGGGAGCGCATGAAGGATGACGGACATCTCATCATCCCGGCGAGGCATGACGGGAAGAAGAAACATACCTTGAGATTTGTACTCTCAGAGGACGGCACGCGCTGGCCAGTGGTATTTACCTCGATAGAGGAATATGAAAAAAGCGATAAGCAGGAGGGTTCGATCGATACGATCTACAGTCTGCTGATGCTCCGCAGAGCCGCCGATATGCCGGGCTTCATCATCAACCCGTGGGGACAGTCATTTATGCTGACAGGGGAGATGGCGGAGCTGATACTGAAGGCTGACGGAGATGGAAGCGCCTGAGGGCGCTGCGGGCGTGCTCAGCTCAGCACACGATCCAGCGCCTCAACGTCCTCCTGCTGGGTCGCCCAGCTGGTGGCGAAGCGGATGATGGTATGCGCTTCGTCATACTTCTCCCAGAAGCCGAAGTCCACATACCGGGAGAGCTCTGCCATCGCGGTATCCTCGATGACGCAGAACACCTGATTGGTCGGGGAGTCAAAGCACAGCTGATAGCCCTTTTGAGAGAGTATCTGCCGGATGCGGTCTGCGGCATTGATCGCCGGTACGCCGATCCTCTCATACAGATGGTCTGTAAACAGCTCGTCGAACTGGATGCCGAGTATACGTCCCTTGGCAAGCAGCGCCCCGTGCTGCTTGATGGTCGTGAAGAAGTGAGGGATGGTTCCTGCCTTCGGTATGACTACAGCCTCGCCGAACAGCGCCCCGCACTTGGTTCCTCCTATATAGAACACATCGCATAGTCTGGCGAGGTCAGCCAGCGAGAGTTCATTTTGCGGGCATGCCAGAGCATATGCCAGCCGCGCGCCGTCGAGATAAAGCGGTATCTGATGCAGGCGGCACAGAGCGCTGATCTGCGTCAGCTCCTCCAGTGTGTAGAGAGTTCCGTACTCTGTCGGATGCGATATATAGACCATGCCCGGCATGACCATATGCTCATGGTTAGCATCATTGATGTAGTCGTCCAGCAGAGTTCCGATCTGCTCAGCTGTTATCTTGCCGTCATGGTGCGGCAGCGTCAGCACCTTGTGCCCGCCGAACTCGATAGCCCCCGCCTCGTGTACACTGATATGTCCCGTCTGAGCGCAGACTACGCCCTGATAGCCGCGCAGCAGCGCGTCGATTACAGTTGCATTGGTCTGAGTGCCGCCTACCAGAAAGAAAACATCCGCGTCCGGTGCGCAGCATGCCTCGCGTATCCGGGCCTTGGCAGAGTCGCAATAGCTGTCAAGCCCGTATCCGGGAGTATGCTCCAGATTGGTATCGGTGAGGCGCTGAAGGATACTCGGGTG
>CAVJQN010000264.1:0-2110 GCA_963651635.1 Agathobacter sp. | reverse complement strand
GCATATAGATGCGCTGTTGGGAGATCTCAAGGAGAGAGAACGTCAGGTTATAGTGCTCAGATTTGGTCTGGAGGACGGACATCCGAGGACGCTCGAAGAGGTAGGCAGAGAGTTCAAGGTGACGCGCGAGCGTATCCGACAGATAGAGGCAAAGGCGCTCAGAAAGCTCAAAAATCCCGTCAGAAGCAAGAGAATCAGGGACTTTCTGGAGTGATGCGGACCGCAGGATAGCGGTGACACATACTGCAAAAGCGTGAGATGTATGACGTGTAGGCAGACACGCCGCAAGGAGGCGCAAAGATGGGCAGGACAGCCAGCCCGCGCAATCTCCAAAGGGAGCTGGAGGAGATCATAAAGAAAGCAGAGGCTTCGGGCATACGTCCGAAGCTTCTTTTACATGTCTGCTGTGCGCCGTGCTCGTCCTACTGTCTGGAATATCTGAACAGATATTTTGACATCACGGTATATTTCGCCAATTCCAATATAGACGATCCAGCCGAGTATATAAAAAGGCGGGATGAGGAGATCCGCTTCATCAGAGAGCTGTGCCCGGATCCGCCGATAGCGATGCTGGAGGGCGCATATGATCCCGACGGGTTCCACCGTCGGGTGTCTGGTCATGAGACAGATCCGGAGGGCGGGGAACGATGCGGCATATGCTTTGCCATGCGTCTGGAGCAGGCGGCGGCAAAGGCGGCGGAGCTGGGCTGTGACTACTTTACGACATCTCTGAGCATCAGCCCCATGAAGGATGCTGCGAGACTGTGCAATGTAGGAGAGGCAGCGGGAGCAAGGCACGGGGTGGCATATCTGCCGTCCGATTTCAAGAAGAAGGACGGATACAAGCGCTCGATAGAGCTGTCCAGACAGTACGGGCTGTATCGCCAGAACTACTGCGGCTGCTCGTTCTCACGGGAGCAGAGTCTCTCGCGGGCAGAGCGGCGCAGGACAGACTCGGAATAGATGCGCCGCCGCAAGGCGGCAGAATGGAGAATATCATGAGTGAGTGTACACACAACTGCAATACCTGCGGATCTTCATGCTCCGTCAAGGACGGCAAGGACGAGAGCCTGCTGGCATCTCTCAATCCCAAAAGCAGCGTAAAGCATCTCTATGCGGTAGTCAGCGGCAAGGGAGGCGTAGGCAAGTCACTGGTCACATCCATGCTGGCTGTTAAGGCTATGAGCAAGGGACACAGGACTGCCGTACTGGATGCGGATATCACGGGTCCGTCCATCCCCAGAGCCTTCGGCATAGATACTAAGGCAGGCGTCACGCCGGATCAGCTCATGCTGCCCGCGGTCTCATCGACCGGCATAGAAGTCATGAGTACAAACCTGCTGCTTGCCAATGACACCGATCCCGTCATCTGGAGAGGTCCCGTCATCGCGGGCGTGGTCAAGCAGTTTTGGACTGATACCCTCTGGGACGATATAGACTATATGTTTGTCGATATGCCTCCGGGCACGGGCGATGTACCGCTGACAGTATTTCAGTCGCTGCCGATAGACGGCATCATCATAGTGACCAGTCCGCAGGAGCTGGTGGAGATGATCGTGGAGAAGGCGGTCAATATGGCACGCAAGATGAATATAAATATCATGGGCGTGGTCGAGAACATGAGCTACTTTGAGTGCCCCGACTGCGGCAAGAGGCATCATATATTCGGAGAGAGCCATATAGATGAGATAGCGGCGTCCTACGGCTTCCCTGTGCTGGCGAAGGTGCCGATAGATCCGTCGGTGGCAGCGGCGGTAGACCGCGGGCAGATCGAGCAGGTCGATACGAGCTGCATGGATGTGGCGGCAGAGACTCTTGGTATGTAGGCGAGTTAAAGAATGCGATCGGATGGAGATGCAGGTGATATCTGCGGGAGCATAGCGAAGAACTATCTGCCAAGGAAAGCATGAAGAGAGCATACTGAGGAAATACACCGAGTGGGCATACTGGGCTGACACGCTAAAGAAGGTCGTCGCGGTTGGAATTTCCTCAGTTTACCTTCATCGTATAATAACCCAGACGGGTATCCTCGCACAGACCGGCATTTCGATACATCCGGCACGCCGCCTTGTTGGACTGGGAGACCTGAAGCGAGAGAGTGGTATAACCC
>CAVJQN010000263.1:0-2127 GCA_963651635.1 Agathobacter sp. | reverse complement strand
GGACGGTATCAGGATGGCATCCGTCGCGGAGCCGACCACGATATATCCGTCCACGTTCATGCCCGGGAGCAGATCATAGGTTTCGTCGAGCGTGACCGTCACGGGATATGTGGACACTCCGTTGGATGCCTTGCTGACCAGACTGACATTGGTCACCTTGCCATAGAAGGTCTGCCCGTCAAATGCATCCGCCTCCACGCGCACCGTCTGACCCACCTGCACCTGCGATATATCCAGCTCGTCCACTGACATCTCAAATGTATAGCTGCTCATATCATATATGACAGCGAGCGTCGTAGAGCCCGACGAGCCCGAGCCTATCTTGTCTCCCACCTTGTAGGTCTTGGTGATGACCCTGCCGGCTATGGGAGCCTTTACTGTATATTCGTCATAGTTGTCCTGCGTCTCGTCCAGATGCTGCTGCGCCGAGTCAACCTTCTCCTCCGCGGAGTCCAGCGAATCCTTGTAGTAGCGCATGAGCTTGTCCGCGCTGGTCTGCGTCATCTTAAATATCGGCGTCCCCTCCGATACATAGTCGCCCTCATGCACCAGCAGCGCATCTATCTCGACTGCCGTGTCAAGGTCGGCATTCATCGTGGCATCGGTCCATGCCTCAAATGTACCCTCTCCCGCCGAGATGAAGCTGCCGATGGTTGCAGTCGCCGCCATCTCCGTGGTCAGACCGCCGGGATTTTCCACCTGCAATGTCACATATCGTACGATCCTGCCGCCGTCGAGCACCTCATCCATATTGCTGACGGATGTCACTACGCCCCATACCTGCTCGCCGCTGGATGAGAGTGTGATCACGGCGCCGTTGCCCGCGCCGATATACGGCGTCTCCATGGCAAGAAACGGAATCTTGATGCGCATCATCTTCTCGTTATATATGTCGGCGAGCGATGCGCCGCCCGATACCTTATCGCCGTTTTCTATATGCAGCTTCTTGATATATCCTGAGCGCGTCGCCTTGTATGTACCGTCGCCGTACTTGGTCTGCGCGTCCTCGTACTCCTTCTGCGCGTCCTCATAGGACGCCTGCGCCCTCGTCAGGGAATTGGATGCGCTCTTGAGCTCGGACTGCATCGAAGAGGCATCGATCACGTACATGACCTGATCCTTTTCTACGGTATCACCCTCCTCGAAGTCTGCCTGCACTATGGTTCCGGATATCAGAGCGGTGATATTGTACGAGTCCTTGGCGCTGAGCGTTCCCGAGGATGTGATCTCCGAGGACATATCGCCGCGTGTGGCTACGGCAGTCTTGACCGTCGATACGTTCTGGCTGTGTCTGCCTCTAGCGCCCGGTCCCGAGGTCTTGTACCATACGGCGCCGACGATGCCCGCCGCCAGCAGTATGACGGCGGCGGTGGCAGCTTTCTTATGTCCCGATGCAAAGCCGCGGATCGCGGCGAGTGGATTCTTCATGTGGTGTCTTTCCCTCTGTTTTTTCGAGAAAATGGCTGCTTACTCAAGTTTTGACGGGCTTCAAGGTCAATCATTCTCCCATAAGCGAGCTTGCGTCGTCGGATTGACCTTTTGCCACTGGCATCAGTATGTATAGTCTATGATTGTATATGCATCATCATCCAGTGAGCCTGACGACTTGTTGTAGATGACGACTATCGTCTCGCCGACCTTCACGCTGCCGTATATGGAAAATGCGAACTGCATATCCGATGAGCTGATGGCATATTCCGTACCATCGACCACCACCGCGCTCGGAGTAAGCGTGCTGCTCGACTGGTAGACTATGCTCTCGACCTTGCCCCGATATACGCCCTTGGAGCTGTTGCCGGAGTCACCCGCATATGCCCAGATGGTCTTGGCTGTCGCCGAGTAGTATACGACCACGCCCCCGCTGATGATGCTGGTCAGCGCATCCCAGCTCGATGCCTCGCCGTTGATAAAGGTACTGCCCGATCTGCCGGGGAATGGAAGATAACTGTCCAGATCGCCCGTCTTTGTCACATATTTGGGCCCCTTGAGCGATTTGTCCGCCATGCTCATGGCATTGACCTCGCCGTCATCCGACAGCGTCGCGTCAAGCACGGTCGCATATGCCGAGCCGTTCTTCATATCGCAGCGCATCAGATTGTAGAACAGGTTGACCACATCTTCCTTGGT
>CAVJQN010000262.1:0-2131 GCA_963651635.1 Agathobacter sp. | reverse complement strand
GTTAATACATCTGCTTCTGTGACGGTTTCTGTGACAGTTTCCGATGCCGTCTCCACGTCAGTCATGAGTATCTCAGGGTCGCTTGTCGCCTCTGAGCCGTTTGCCGTATCTGTTTTTTGTCCTGTCTTCTTTGCCGCCGAGGATCTTAAGCGGCGCGACCTGCGCGATCTGGAGCCTGACGCACTTGTGTTTTGTGCCGGAACACTGATGCCGTCATCTGACTCGTGAGATGTTTCGTTCGGATTTGCATCGTCACCTACTGTATCTGAATCAAGTGTCTGCGCCTCCCTTGTGCCCGTGATGCGCTCCGTCTTGTATCCCTCTGCCGTCCAGTATCTCAGCACGCTGTCATATCCCGTATCCTTGCTGACTACTATATATCTGTCCTGAGTGCCGTGCTTGTGGACGAGATATCCGAGCAAGGATATGAGATGCATATCCAGAGACTGCTTGCCCGCCGCCACCTTTATCACCTTGACCTCGGCTCTCATCCCTGCCAGCGCGTCCAGTCCTATCTTGGACGCATTCGACGTATATATCAGATATACCGCATCTCCCTCGACGGCGCGATGGCAGTAGTTCACGCCTGCCTCTCTGACATTTTCATAATCTATCAAATAATGTGAAGCCATATCTCTCCCCTTGCCGATGCTTTAACTGCGGAAAAGCAGCCGGACGACATATCTGTGTATCAGCCGTATTTTCCACACCACCGACTAATTATATGTCTAAATATGGCTTGTTTTCAAGCATACTTCAATGCCTTGCCGTCTCGTCCGCGATTCATGATTAAGATAGTCTAAATCTGCTGCGGTTTAGTTAAATTATTTTCTTGCAATGCGTCATAGGCTATGCTACATGTAGCATGACATTAATCGGGAACATCTATCCGATACACGATGCACGCGCACTTACGGAGAACCGACTGTATGAATCTCAAGGAGCTGGAATATATCATCAGGATAGCCGAATGCGGCAGCCTGGCATCTGCTGCAGAGGCGCTGTATGTCACTCCGTCTGCTCTGTCTCAGCATCTCAGCAAGGTAGAGAGCGATCTGGGCACTCCGCTTTTTTGCCGCACCCGCGGCAACTGGCAGCTCACGCCCGCGGGAGAGGAATATATAGATGCATGCCGCAGGATACTTGAAATCAAAGCCGACTCGTATCGCAGGATCCGCGATATCAGCGATATCCGCAGAGGAAGCCTGCGCGTCGGACTTCCGCCGGAGCGCGCCGCCTTTATCATACGCGGCGTCTATCCGCAGTTTCATCAGGAATATGACGAGCTGGTGCTGAGCTTTTTCGAGACCAACGTTCGCAATCAGCAAAAGCTCATAGATACCGGCGATCTTGATCTTGGATTTGCCACTCTTTCCGATAAGGACAAGGATGACAACACATATATACCCATCTCCGAGGAGGAGCTGTTTCTGGCGGTACCCTCAGGCGATCAGCGCTGCCACGCCGCCAGACCCGGTGCCCACGGAGGTTATCCGGAGATAGATCTCAGGCTCTTTGACAGCACGCCGTTTGCTCTGATGTACAGGGAATCCACGCTGCGTCCCGTACAAGAGGCCATCTTCGCCGCCCATCATGTCATCCCCAAGGTGCTGCTTGAAACAGCCAAAAACGCCACAGCGATAGATATGGTCAGCGAAGGTATCTGCTGCGCTCTGGTTCCTGCTACCTACCCTCACAGCGATACCGACACCTTCCGTTATTTTGCGCTGTCCGATCATCCCAAGTGGAATGTCTGTATGCTGCATAAAAAAGGGCGCTATCTCAGCAAGGCTGAGAAGCGCTTTATAGAGTTGACACGTGAGTTTTGGGTAAGTTTGGTTAAAACAAGGTTATGAAAGAAGAAGGGCAGCTGCTCCGTGCCTTCGGCACTCACGCAGCTGCCGCCGACGGAATCTTCTCCGTCACGTGATCGGTGCAGGGTTGAACAGGCAGAAGTCGTTGTGGAAGCCGTACTTGTCTGAATACGGCTTTTCTCCCTCGGCCACGTCCAGTATCATGTTGAATATCTGTGTTCCGATATCCGCTACCGTCGCCTCGCCTGTCGCGATCTTGCCGGCGCTGATGTCTATCAGATCGAACCAGTGATTCTTCATCTCCGTTCTGGAGCATA
>CAVJQN010000261.1:0-2131 GCA_963651635.1 Agathobacter sp. | reverse complement strand
TCATGCCTCAAGCCCCCCGACGTCCACGGCTCTGCCGTCAGTCCAGATGCGCTCGATGTCGTAGTACAGGCGCTGCTCCTTGTTGAATATATGGATGATGACATCCTTATAGTCCATCAGCACCCAACCTGAGGTGTGCTTGCCCTCTATCTGCTTGGGCTCGATGCCCTCTTTGGAAAAGCGCATCTCTATCTCGTCGGCGATCGCCTCTATCTGGCTGGCATTCTGCGCGGTGGCTATCACGAAATAGTCCGCTATGACGGATATCTTTGAGATGTCGATAGCCTTGATATTCTCGCCCTTCTTTTCCTCAATCGCGGCGATAGCGAGCTTTAGCATGTCCTTGCTGTCAGTCATGAGCTTTGTTCTCCTTTAAGTATTTTACACATTCTCTTGTGTATGGGTCGATATCGCGTCCCTGCTCCTCGAGATATCGGATGGTTCGTTCAGCTATATAATATACTGTCGCCGTCAGATCGACAAATGCCATCCTTCTCGCCTCCGGAAGCTCCGGGAAATTCCTCCGGCACGGCTCGATGAAGTCCGCCACATATACGATCTTTTCCAGCACTGTCATATCCGCCTTGCCTGTCGTATGCCAGCGTATGGCGCTCAGCACCTCGGGGTCATGCACATTATATACGGTCTGAGCCACCTCGGGCGCATACTCCGCGTGAGATACCTTCGTTTCGTTGTGGATGATCTTCGCGCAGTCATGAATCAGTCCCGCCAGCTCCGCCTTTTGTATATCAGCGCCGTAGCGCATGGCGAGTGCCGCGGCAGTAAATTCCACGCCGAGCGAATGCTGGTAACGCTTCTCGGGCAGCTCCTGCGCCAGCTTTTCTCTGATTCGATACAGCTCGGTCCGATCCTGCTCGGTTCTGCCCTGCTCAGTTCTGCCCATGTTTTGTCCTCTCTGTGTACATGTTAGTGTCAAAAGGAAGCCACCATATTTTGACTGCAACTAAAAACGCATCTTACAGGTATATCCGTATATAGAGCTTTATATTCCTACATTGGCGGATATGAAAGGTAATGCATTTTAACACATTCTAATTGTTTTTTCTTGTTTTTTGCAGTCCAGTCTGCTATCACCTGCCGGTTAAGACATAAAGTCCTCGCTGCAAAATGTACTCTCTCACACTCTCAGGAACCAGTCCCTCGATGCTCTCTCCCGCCGCCAGTCTTCTCCTTATATCCGTCGAAGAAACATCATACTCATCGGAGTCGATGAAGCCTATATCCGCACCGTACTTAGCCTGTAGATTCTCTTTTGCCTGCTGCAATGTAGGATGCTTGCTGTCATCTCTGCGGATAGCTACTATAATAGACGCATTGGCAAATATCACATCGGGGCGATGCCATGTCTCTATCGTATGAAAGGAGTCAGAGCCGAGTATCAAAGAAAAATGGTCGTCGGGACGATCAGCTCTGAGCGCGCTTACCGTATCGGACGTGTATGAGCGCGCACCCTTATACAGATGTGCCTCATAGTCAGAGCATATCAGTCCGAGCCTGCCCTCTGTCGCCAGATGCGTCATATGGAGTCTGTCTTCGTAGGATGCGACACATGAATACGGCTTGAAAGGCGGAACCGGTGCCGGAACGAGCCAGACCTCATCCAGACCGAACTGCTCATATGCCAGCTCCGCCAGTCTTAGATGCCCGTTATGTATGGGATCAAATGTCCCGCCCAGTATGCCTATATTCATAAAGCCTCATGTCACAGCAGTATCTTCCGGTTCTCCGGCTTCCGTGCCTGCCTGTACAGCACGATCTTCTTGCCTATCACCTGCACGACCTCGCTCTGTGTCGCCTCGGCAAGCCTGTCTGCCATCGCCTTTGGGTCGTCAGTACAGTTATTGAGCACGGATATCTTGATGAGCTCCCGTGCCTCTATCGCCTCCTCGGCTGCCGCGCATATCTCCGGTGTGAGGGTGGACTTGCCTATCTGCAGCACCGGATCCATCGTCATCGCGAGCCCCTTGAGGGTCGCTCGTTGCTTGCTTGTCATCTACTTTATCCTCATGTTGGTTGGCTGTGATACCGAATCGCTTCGTGCTACGCACTCTCGCAATCCTACCTGTAGTAGTCAAACTGGTGCCCGTACATCCGCACGGTGTCGCCGTCC
>CAVJQN010000260.1:0-2151 GCA_963651635.1 Agathobacter sp. | reverse complement strand
CATCAGCCCGCAGAAAACCGTATACCAGTTGATATTGCCGATGGTCGAGACAAACGTATCACTGGACTGCCCGTGATGAAGATAGAGCAGATCCAGCCTGAAAAAGTCCGTGATGCCCAGCAGGCATACAACAAGCCCCGATGCCATAAATATATACAGATACCTCGGCTTGCAGTCGAGCTCTCTTGATATCAGAAAGTAAAATGTCGTATATACGGTATTGAGGATCAGACCGTTGTATCGGCCCTCATTGCCGTAAAATGCCTGACTGACATAGGGTGATGCCTGAAGCGTCGAGATCGCGGAGATGATGAAGAAGATAAGTACGCCCTTGTCTGTAAGCGACAGATTGCTCCACAGCGACCTGACGCGGGGCGGTTTCGCGTCTGCCGGATGCCTTATATTTATCGCCAGCATCACAGCTGCCATGACACCGCATGTTCCTGCAAACGCGGCATACTTTGCACCCAGTATATCGGAATATCCATTATGCGTCAGCAGCGGCAGCACACCCATCACGAGTGCCAGCCATATACCCGCCACGTACGCGGAGCTTTTGGATGATGGCCCGGCAGCCGACGCCCGACCACGCCCCGTCGATGTATGCACAGTCTTAGTTTGTGACTTGCTTTGTGTCTGGCTTTGTGTCTGGCTTTGTGTCTGGCTTTGTGTCTGGCTTTGTGTCTTACTTTGCACCTTGTTTTGTGTCCTGTTCTTGCCCATATCCGTCTTTATTCCTTGCTCTCCGCGCCTACATGCACATGCGTATACAGATGATCCATGCAGTATTCGTACTCTCCGGCGCATTTGCTGCAATATCTGAATTCCAGATTCGGATCATCCAGCTCCGTGCGTCCGCATACTGCGCATCTGTGCCGGGGCGCTCCCGATTCCGGCTTCATCTTGGTCGCATTGCTTCGCGCCTTTTCACGCTTTTTGATGGCACTGACGATGCTTCGGCTGAGCTTATCCTTTGCCTGTGCGGCGCTCGTAAAATAAAAAATCGCAAAATTCACCAGCGATACGGCGATGCTTACCTTGACTGCGACATTGCCCCCGAAGAAGCTCATAAGCGTCATCACCAGATATATGACGCCGAGATATTTTGCCTTGATGGGTATGATGAAGAACAGTACGAAGACCGCGTCGGGTATCAATGCCATATATGCCAGCATGATCGTCATGTTCAGATTTTCAGGCGTGAGTACGATGCTGATTCCCGTGAATATGTATATGAGCATCACCGCGACGATGTGCATCAATATCCCGCCCAGCAGGAACAGATTGAAGCGAAATGTGCCGCATATCCGCTCTATCATGGTGCCGAGTGAGAAATATACATAGATCATGATCAGACCGAAAAATGCGCTCGTGCTCGGCGGATACATCAGCCATGTGACCAGCCGCCATATCTCCCCGCCCATGACTCTGGAGGGCTGCAGGCAAAGGGTGGTCAGATATACCGACGGATTGATAGTGCTGACGACAAAGCCCAGCCCGTACAGCACCGACATATATATCATAAGATTTTTTATCGCATATTTGCCGAATCTGCGTTCCATCCTGTCCAGAAATCTCATCTATATCTCTTGTCACCTCTCAGTATGATTCGGTATCCTGCAGTCTCACCGCTGCGCGACCTCTTTTACGATTGCAGCGGAGGCTGTGATATCTGTATACACCAGCAGCCTCCTATATCACCGGCGTCTCCTGCGGCTGCGTCCTCTGACGCGTCCGAGACTTCCCGTACTCCCGATGCTGCCCGAGCTGTCGATGCCGCCCAGTCCGCTGGCATCCGTTCCGATACCGCCGAACCTGCCCGTTCCTCTGCCCATGCCGGGGATCATCATATCAGCCTCACGGCGCCGTCTGATGATATATATCACCAGCACAGCGATCCCCGCTATCAGCACCAGCACACCCGCTGCCACGGCCGCTGTAAACCACACGGAGTGAGTGCTCTCCTGCTTTTGCGTCTGAGCCTCCTGCTCCTGCGCATCCTGCGCGTCGGTCTCGCTCTCCGGCGGCAGCTGCGGCTGTGTCAGATCCGCCGTCAGATAGTCCGTGCCTGCCACTCTGCCCTCATATGTATATGTGATCCTCGCCACGGCCCCGGCGAGTGTATCGTCCTGCGCGTAGCCTCCTGTATGG
>CAVJQN010000259.1:686-2164 GCA_963651635.1 Agathobacter sp. | reverse complement strand
CATATCCGATGATCAGATTGCCGATGCCCTCATAGTCGCCCTCTATGCCAAGCTTCTTCAGGAGCGCCTTGCCCTCCTCGCCCTCAAATGTCTCCTTGGCACGGTGTATCCAGCAGCTTGCAATGCCCAGCGATGCCGCTGCGTTCATCATGTTGCCCATCACCAATGCTCCGTCATATACATGAGTCGGCGAGCTCTTATCGGCAAGCACCACCAGCACATCCGGCGCACCGTAAAACGGATCTCCGTCACGTCCCATAACTGCCGCATTGATCCTTGACAGCCTGTCTCTGACCTCCCTGTTCGTCACCGCAAGCACTATCACCGGCTGTCTGCCCATGCCGCTCGCGGCATAGCTGCCCGCCTCAAGTATCTGATCCACCAGCTCCTGCGGCACATGCTCGGGCTTGTACGCTCTTACAGACCTTCTCTCCATCATGTTCCTTATAACGTCATTCATACCTATCCTCCTCTCGATGTTATCTACAACACGAACCAATACCGGAATGCTGCGCTCCCTCGATCACAAGTATATTACACCACCGTTACTTTTCAAAAGCTGCACCCCGATGCAGTCACATACTCTAAGCACAGCTATCACACCGCACCACCGCTCAGTCTCCGCCATAGTCTCTCTCGCCAAATATCCCCGTGCCGACACGCACCAGCGTGGATCCCTCCTCGACCGCAACCGCATAGTCGCCCGTCATGCCCATGGAGAGCACCTGCATATCGACATTCGGTATGTTCATCGCTCCTATGCGGTCATAGAGCTGCCGCAGCTGCCGGAAGTATATCCTGTTCGTCTCCGGATTCTCCGTGATGGGAGCCGATGTCATCAGCCCGCATATATGGACATTGGCAAATGTGCTGACCGTTCTGACTGCATCCACTGTCTCCTCAGGCGCAAAGCCCCATTTGCTCTCCTCGTGCGCGACGTTGACCTCCAGCAGCACCTGTGCTCTGATATCACGCTTTTCTGCCTCTTTTTGTATCTGCTCCGCCAGCCTGATGCTGTCCACGGAGTGGATAAGACTGACTTTGTCTATAATATATTTGACCTTGTTTCTCTGAAGATGGCCTATCATATGCCACCTCACCGCATCTCCCAGCAGCGCGTACTTCTCCTCTATCTCCTGCACATAGTTCTCGCCAAATGCCGTCTGCCCAGCGTCCATGCACGCCTTTATCATCTCCACCGGCTTGGTCTTGCTCACGGCGAGCAATGTGACCTCGTCCGGACTGCGCCCGGCTCTCCTGCATGCAGCGGCGATATTGCCTCGCACCTGCGCCAGATTGTCTCTGATATCTCTCTCTGCCGTCATCTCCGACATGTGACCTTTCTCCGAACACCCCGTGGTGCTTTTACGGCTATCTGTTTTTGATTATACTAGGATTGATTATCCGCCAAATCTACGGTGCAGGCAAGATGCTTTGAAAGAAAGTTGAGACAAAGTTCTATTGATGATTTTTGCGGC
>CAVJQN010000259.1:0-676 GCA_963651635.1 Agathobacter sp. | reverse complement strand
CATCCGCACAAAGCAAAGGAGCTGAGATCCCTAACCGGATTTCGGCTCCTTTTTCGTATTTACACGTGCTGCAAAGCCGGCAGCAGCACGCGGCAGATGCACAAAGATGCCTCTTACGGCACGTCCGACAGCAGAAAACAGGAGGAAATGTTATATGGAAATCAATGTCAGCACAGTTGCGTGGGTTCTTATAGCCTCGGCTTTGATTTACTTCATGCAGGCCGGCTTTGCACTCTGTGAGGCAGGTCTGACGAGAGCCAAGAACACGGGCAATATCCTGATGAAGAACATGATGGACTTCTGCATAGGAACGCCGTGTTACTGGCTGGTCGGCTTTGGTCTCATGTTCGGCAGCTTAAATCCGCTGATAGGCAGCTTTGATCCCATGATACGCGGCGTCTATGACGCGACCAACAGCACGGTACCTCAGACGATGCCGCTCTGGTGCTATGTTATCTTTCAGACGGTCTTCTGCGCGACGGCTGCTACCATCGTCTCGGGCTCCATGGCTGAGCGCACCAATTTCAAGGCATACTGTGTCTATTCCGCCGTCATCTCACTGCTGATCTATCCTATCAGCGGTCACTGGGCATGGGGCGGCGGCTGGCTCTCTGCGATGGGCTTCCATGACTTTGCAGGCTCTGCCGTAGTACATAATGTGGGCGGCGTCATAGCC
>CAVJQN010000258.1:0-2184 GCA_963651635.1 Agathobacter sp. | reverse complement strand
TAACAAAAGACACAGAGGTGATTTATATGGCAAAAAAGCAATTCAAAACAGAGCCAAAAAAGCTCATTGATATGATGATCAATTCGATCTACACGCACAAGGAGATATTCCTGCGTGAGCTTATCTCCAACGCGAGCGATGCGATGGACAAGCTCTACTTCCGCTCTCTCACCGATGATTCGGTCACATTAAAGCATGACGACTATGTGATATGGCTCACGGCAGATAAGGACGCTCGCACTCTCGTTATCAGAGACAACGGCTGCGGCATGACCAAGGATGAGCTGGAAAACAATCTCGGCACCATCGCCAAGAGCGGCTCATATGATTTCAAGAATCAGCCCGCCTCCGACGCTGACGGCGGGGAGAAAAAAGATGCTCCGGAGAATATCGACATCATAGGTCAGTTCGGTGTAGGCTTCTACTCCGCATTTATGGTCAGCGACAGGATAACCGTCGAGAGCCGTCCCTACGGCAGCGACGAGGCGTACCGCTGGCAGTCCGAGGGCGTGGACGGCTATACTATCGAGAAGTGCGACAAGCCCGATTTCGGCACGACCATCACGCTCCACATCAAGGAGGATACGGACGAGGAGAGCTACAGCGAATTTCTCGACGAGTGGCGTATCCGCGAGCTTGTGAAGAAATACAGCGACTATATCCACTATCCGATTAAGATGATGGTCACAAAGTCCCGCAAGAAGGAGGACTCCCCGGAGGACAAGCCGGAGTATGAGGACTATCAGGAGGAGGAGACGCTCAACAGCATGGTACCACTGTGGAAGCGCCCGGCCTCCGAGGTGACGGCCGAGGAATATAATACATTTTACAGGGAAAAGTTCTATGACTATGAGGAGCCTGTCAAGGTCATCCGCCAGAAGTCAGAGGGTACTCCCGAGTACGACGCGCTGCTCTTCATCCCCTCTCACGCTCCGTATGACTATTATACGAAGGACTATGAAAAGGGACTGCAGCTCTACTCCAGCGGCGTCATGATCATGCAGCACTGCAAGGACCTGCTCCCCGACTATTTCGGTTTCGTCAGGGGTCTGGTTGACAGCGCGGATCTCTCGCTGAATATCTCCCGTGAGACCCTACAGCACGACCGCCAGCTCAAGCGTATAGCGAACGGCATAGAAAAGAAGATCGTCTCCGAGCTCAAGAAGCTCCTTGAAAGCGACCGCGAGACCTACAAAAAGTTTTTCAAGGCATTCGGCGTACAGCTCAAATACGGTGTCTACGAGAACTTCGGTGCGAACAAGGAGACCCTGCAGGATCTGATCATGTTCAAGTCCTCCTTCGACGGCTCCGAGGTCACGCTCAAGGAATATGTATCAAGGATGCCTGAGAGCCAGAAGAAGATTTACTACGCTTCCGGCGAAAATGTCGATCAGATAGCGCTGCTCCCGCAGGTAGAGGCTGTCGTCGGTCACGGGCAGGAGGTGCTGTACCTGACAGATGATGTGGACGAGTTCGCACTCCAGATGCTCAGAACCTATGATGATAAGGAATTCTCCAATGTCTGCACAGACACGCTGGACATCACGACGGATGAGGAGAAGGAGGCCATCAAGAAGGAAAATGATGACTCAGCCGACCTGCTCGACCTCATCAAGACTGATCTGGACGGCAAGGTCACAGCTGTAAGATTTACCAATACACTGAAGGATCATCCGGCTGCTATTTCCTCGGAGGGCGCACTCTCCGTCGGCATGGAAAAGACGCTGAACAGCATGCCGGGATCTGATAAGAGCCTGAAAGCGCAGCTGGTGCTCGATATCAATGTAAACCACCCCATCGCAGCCAAGCTCAAGGAGCTGTATACGTCGGATAAGGACAGGCTCGCGCGCTACAGCAAGCTCCTGTATGCAAATGCAAGGCTTATCAGCGGCATGGAGCTGGAAAACCCGGCCGAATACGGTGCGCTTGTAACCGAGATGATGATGGAGTGATGCAGCGAAACTGTGATAATGCTATGCCTGCGAGCGGATTTGCGAATTACATGCAGTCACCTAAAGTGACGTTTCAGAGATTTTGAACCTGTGAAGAGTCCGTACCTCCCGGCGGGATGCACGGACTCTTTTTTGAGTTGAAAAGCAATGGCGGTTATGGTACTCTTTACAGGTATTTGCGCCGGCATGTCGGAATGGCAGACGAGGTGGACTCAAAATCCATTGGCAGCGA
>CAVJQN010000257.1:1077-2188 GCA_963651635.1 Agathobacter sp. | reverse complement strand
GAAAGGAGGGTGATGCCATGGTTACTTACTCGGAGCTTATCCAGATAGGTATCTTGCTGGTTAACCTTGCGAGTCTCATGTATGAGATTGGCAAGGATAGAAAATAGCCGCCCACTACTTGTGATAGTGAAGCGGCTGTAAACACATGGCTTTTTCAATAATTTAGGATATACCAGTGCCGGAGTTCCGTGAATCTATATATCGTAGTACAGCTCCGCATCAGTATTCAGATACCTGTTCACTATGGACAGATGAGCCGCAACGCCGGTTTTCAGCGCCCGCTCGTCCATCTGAAAGCACGGATCGTGAAGCGGACGGCTCGTGCTCTCGTCACAGCTGCATCCCAGCCACATGAACGCGCCGGGCACCCTGAACAGATAGTTGGAGAAGTCCTCCGACGCCGTCGAGGGCTGCCGCATGACCTTCACATGCTCCGCTCCCAGCTCCTGCTCCAGCGTCTCCTTGAGCAGCGATGCCGCGCAGTAGTGATTTATCAGAGGATTGACCGCAGGCTCGTTCTCGAACCTGTATGTCGCTCCTACCGCCTCGCACGTGCATCTGATGGTTCTCTCGATATCCGCGATAGCCTTCTCTCTGACCTGCTGGTTATATGATCTCATAGTTCCTGTCAGCCTGACCGTCTCCGCTATGATATTCCATGCGAAGCCGCCCTCTATGGTCCCTATCGTGATCACGAGCGGCTCCAGCGGATCGGACTGACGTGAGATGATGTACTGGAGATTATTGATCACCTGCGCGCTCAGTGTTATGGCGTCAATTGATTTCTGCGGCATGGAGCCGTGCCCGCCCTTGCCTGTCAGCTCTATCTTGAAGCAGTCAAGAGCGCTCATCGCCTGTCCCATGTTAAATGCTATCGTACCCGTCGGCTCCAGCGGCGACATATGTATGGCAAATATCGCATCAACGCCCTCCAGCACTCCTTCATTGATCATAGAGTAGGAGCCTCCCGGAGGCGGTCCCTCCTCTGCCGGCTGAAAGATAAGCCGCACAGTGCCCGTGAAATCATCCATATGCTCCGAGAGGAGCTTTGCCGCACCCAGCAGCATCGCCGTATGACCGTCATGACCGCACGCATGCATCTTGCCCGGAT
>CAVJQN010000257.1:0-1067 GCA_963651635.1 Agathobacter sp. | reverse complement strand
CTCTCCTCCACCGGAAGTGCGTCCATATCGGCGCGGAGCGCTATCATCCTGCCCGGCGCGCGACCCTCTATATCGGCGGTGATGCCGTATCCGCAGATGCCTGTCCTTATCTTCGTGATGCCGAAGCTGCGGAGCTTTTCCTCCACAAAGGCGGCTGTCTCCGGCAGCTCATAGGATATCTCCGGTATACGGTGCAGCTGTCTGCGGTACCCGATCACCTCATCCTCTATGCTCTCCGCCAGCCCTGTAATATTCTCTATCATAAGCAACTCCTGCCTCTCTCATACACATCCATGACGATATCCCGACCTGTGTCATCTGATGAAGTTGATAAATACTCCTGCCAGCAGCGTGGATGTCACGGTCACGCTCGTAAAGCCGCCCACCAGCATCTTTGACATCATATGATCCGTCAGATAGTCTCTGAGCTGCGGATCGTCAGTCGTATTTTTTATGACCTCATTGGTGATGATCATATTCGGAGGAAATCCGTACAGAGCGTTGAGCGCTATGGCAAAGCTCATCTCCCACGATACATGAAGGAGCTTTCCTGCCAGCACCGACATGATAAACAGTCCCGACACGCCGATGATGAGGATCAGTATCAGCGGCACCAGTATCATCTTGAACATCTCGGGCGTAGCCGACGACAGTCCGGCAAATACCATGGACATAGCCGTCGTCTGAAATATGCCGAAGCTCTGTGCACTGTTCAGACAGTTGGACTCCAGAAGACCCAGCTGGGAAAATGCCACGCCCAGCACCAGACAGAATACATACTTGGACACCGCGCCTCCCGTGAGCAGTTCCAGTCTGGACGATATCCATACCGTCGCATATGCCGCGAGCAGCGATGTATAGACCGACTGATACTTCTCGGGGACAGGCGGGATGAGACGCTTTTTCGCTGTCACATGACCCGATGCGTCCTTGATGCCCTTTTCGGCAAGCCAGGCTTCCCTGTCACCCTCGTACTGACCCGTCAGATGTCTCGCCTCTCTCTTGAGCATGATCGCCGTAAGAGGATAGCCTACGAAGCCCTGCACCACATATACAACGATTGCCAG
>CAVJQN010000256.1:998-2196 GCA_963651635.1 Agathobacter sp. | reverse complement strand
TGCCGCATACGCCGTCCTGAGTCATGCCCTGCTGACGCTGGAATTTCCTGATTGATTCGGCTGTCGCTTCGCCGTAATAGGTCGTCGGTTCATCGTTATCCATATATCCGAGAGCCATAAGTCTGCTCTGGAGCTGGAGCACCGTCTGATGCTTTTCTCCTGTCTTGAGATATGCCGGAGCAAGCACCGAATTATCCTCAGCTGTCGTAACTCCCTCCAGCACCGGCAGCAGCTCTCCGTCAAGATTCATGCCTATAACAGGCTCTGTCTCTGCGCTGTTGTCATTCTCTATGGATAAGACGGTCTCCTCTTCTGCATCTGAGGTGCCCTCCGTTGTATCGCTCGCCCCTGCGCCGCAGGCTGTAAGTGAGCATGCAGCTGCAATACCCAGTGCTATGATGATTGATTTCCTTTCCTTTAAACGAAACACCTGTTTAATGTCCTTTCCTTCTTCTTGCCTTGGCTCTGCGGTTAATCTCAAGATCCATGCGTATCTGATCCGAGCCGGACATATCATTCATGCGGCTCATTCGGCTCGCTCTGCGTCTTGCCCTGCTCGCAGCTCTTTTCTTGTCTCGTGAAGTATTGATGACAATCAGCAGCACCAGCAATATAAGCACTGCCGCAATTCCGATGCCGATGTATCTGATTATATCTTTATGCTCTGATATGAATCCTGTAAATGCGGACTGCCCTGCTGTATTGTCCTGCTGCGCCGTGTCTGATGAGTTTCCTGTCGTATCTGCAGTATTTGCGCCTAAGTCTGCTGCATCTGCAGAGTCGGCTGCTGAACGTCCTGCGGCGGCATTATTATCAGCGTCTGTCGTACCGGCAGCTGCATCTAAAGTCGAAGCTCCTGCGGCAGCTGCCGCATCTACTGCCGTTTTGGATCCGGCTGCCGCATCCTGTCCAACGCTGTCAGCATTTACGGCTGTATTGTCGCTTGAGGTTCCGGCAGCACCTTCATCGGCTGCCGCAGCATTTCCCTCACCCAAGTCTGCTGCACCTGTATCCGCTGTTGCCACTTCACTGTTATCCTTAGGTTTGATGCCGAGCGCATTTGCAAGCAGCGAATCCTCCTTGGCTGCAAGGTACAGCTCTCTGGTGTCTCCGATATCTATGAGCTCAAGACCTGCCGAGCCTACCTGCCTGTCGCCGTAATAATAATTAAGCGTTGCAGGAACTGAGCCGTCGGAGG
>CAVJQN010000256.1:0-988 GCA_963651635.1 Agathobacter sp. | reverse complement strand
CAAGCGTCTTGGTAAGCTCTGCGTAATTGCCGTCCTTTGGCAGAGTAACACGTGTATCCGAATCAACTCCCAGCGTCTTGGAATTCAGCATATTGACGCCGCCGATTGCAAAATCCGATGCAATTGCAGCATTGGCATCCTCATAGTCTGTGACCTTGACTGACTTGAAGTTCTCAAAGCCAAAATCCATAAGCCGCCTTGTGTCATTATAATGATTGGAATGTGCATTGAGCACACAGGTAACCAGCGTCATGCCGTCCCGCCTTGCTGCCGTTACCAGTGTATTGCCTGCGGTCATGGTATATCCGGTCTTGCCTGCAATAGCTCCGCTGTAATACTGGCTCGAATTACGCTTAAGCATCGCATGCTTCGCATATACCGTATTCCATGGGTCATTGGCATCCGGATAACGTCTTATCGGGGCATGCGTCCAATAGGTATGACTCTCGATATCAAGAAAGGTCTCGTTCCTGACGGCTGCTGCCAATATGCGGCACATGTCATGCGCCGTAACATAATGCTCCGAGTCCGTAAGTCCGGACGGATTATTGAAATGCGTGCCTGTGCAGCCTAATTCCTTGGCCTTGTTGTTCATCATCAGTATGAATACGTCACGGTCGCTCATGCCCTCGCTCTTAAGCTCGGGATGCTTGGCTCCTACATGCTCTGCCAGGGCATTGGCAACCTCATTGGCTGACTGAAACAGCAGACTGTACAGGCAGTCCAGCACGGAGAGCTTATCGCCCTCGGATGCGCCGATGATGGTGGAATTCTCTTCCTCTATGTGTACAGCATCGTATGAAAATGTCACCTGCTCGCTTAGATTTTCGCAGTTTTCTATAGTGAGCAGCGCAGTCATAACCTTGGTAATTGAAGCCGGATAATAAGCCGTGTCCTCATCCTTGCCGTAGAGCACGACTCCGGTGTCTGCGTCCATGAGGCAGGCTCCCTCCGATGCCACATATACGTTATTTGCCCACGGTTCCAA
>CAVJQN010000255.1:0-2202 GCA_963651635.1 Agathobacter sp. | reverse complement strand
ATCTGACCATCATCAGGGACACGAGACAGTACAGCATCGTGGTCAGCCAGGACGATAAGGGCAAGAAATCCGGATATATAGAGTTCTTCGGATATTGCAGCGACAACAAAACCATGGTGCTTATGTCCTCGCCGATAGAGGCGCTCAAGGTCGCCGCGTCCATTTCCAATAAGTTCCTGTTCCTGACGGGCATGATAGCGATGTCCTTCGGGTGTCTGTGCATATTTGCCATGGCGGATCGCATAGACAACAGGTTCAGCCAGCTGGAGAGGGATCTGAAAGTCAAGATAGAGCAGGAGAAGATACAGCAGGACTTTATAGCCAATGTCTCGCATGAGCTCAAGACTCCGATAGCCATCATACAGGGCTACGCCGAGGGACTCTCGGACGGTCTGTGCAATGACGACGAGAGCCGCAAGGAATATGCCGATGTGATAGTGGATGAGGCTGAGAAGATGAACACGCTCGTGCGACAGCTTCTGACGATATCCTCACTGGAGTCGGGCAATGTGAAGCTGGATATCGAAAATATGGATCTGATGGAGCTGGTGAAGGAGGTGGTTACATCCTCGCGTATACTTGCGCAGCAGAAGCAGGCGAGAGTCGTGCTTGACGCGCCGGATACCCTGATAGTGCAGGGCGATCAGGAGAGACTGGAATCGGTATTTACCAATCTGTTCTCCAACGCATGTCATCATGTGAACGAGAGCGGAACCATCACAGTCAAGGTATGCGATGCTCCGAAGAACCGGATAAGGCTGAGCGTCATCAATACGGGCAGCAGCATACCCAAGGCGGATCTGGAGAGAGTATTTGACCGGTTCTATAAGGTGGACAAGTCTCACTCAAGAAGCTACGGGGGCACCGGGATAGGGCTGTCCATCGTCAAGGCGGTCATGAAGGCGCACGACATGCCATACGGTGTGAACAATACGACAGACGGCGTGGAGTTTTGGCTGGAGCTGAAGAGGGCGAATGCATAATTGACACGAGTGCTCACTCACTGATCGGTTCCTGCGTCAGCTCGATGCCGAGCTTGCGGAAGGTGCGGATATCGACCTCGGAGAGCATGACGGTGCAGTGCGCCTGACAGCCGCGCAGCCGCGGCAGCTGCTCCAGAGCCCTGCGGCAGTTCTCATCCGTGGCGGCTCCCATGGACAGCGCTATGAGTATCTCATCGGAGTGAAGACGCGGATTTTTGCCTCCGAGATACTTGGTTTTCAGACTCTGCACGGGCGCGATGACATTCGGGTCGATGATATTGATCTCATGAGGTATCCCCGCCAGCGTCTTGACCGCGTTTATAAGGCTCGCCGCCGAGCAGCCCATCAGATCGGAGGTCTTGCCGACGACTATCGTACCGTCGTGAAGCTCTATGGCGGTCGCGGGACCGTTCTTGAGCTCCGCCTCCACTCGCGCCGGGGACACGACCCTGCGGTCGGTGATCTCCACCCTTGCCTGTTTGAGCAGCAGCTCTATCTTATCAACCTCGTCATGATCGCATTCACCGCGCGCCTGACGGTTCAGAGAAGCGAAGTATCTGCGTATGATTTCCTGACGCCCCGCCTCCTGACATATCTCGTCGTCGCATATGCAGTTCCCCGCCATGTTCACGCCCATATCCGTCGGAGACTTGTAAGGCGACTCACCGTATATCGCTTCAAACATCGCCGAAAGCACGGGAAATATCTCCACATCGCGATTGTAGTTGACCGTGGTCACGCCATATGCATCGAGGTGGAAGGGATCTATCATATTCACATCGTTGAGATCTGCGGTAGCCGCCTCGTATGCCAGATTGACGGGATGTTTGAGCGGCAGATTCCATATCGGAAATGTCTCGAACTTCGCATATCCTGCCTTGATGCCGCGCAGATTTTCATGATAGAGCTGGGAGAGGCAGGTCGCCATCTTGCCCGAGCCGGGACCGGGAGCGGTCACCACGACGAGCGGACGTGTGGTTTCGACATATTCATTTCGACCGAAGCCGTTTTCGCTGACGATATTGGATATATTATGCGGATATCCGTCGATCGTATAGTGACGGTATACCTTGATGCCGAAGGACTCCAGCTTGTACTGAAAAAACTTGACGGCAGGCTGGTGATTATAGCGCGTGATCACGACGCTGCCGACATACAGACCATATTCCTGAAATATACGTATCAGGCGCAGCACATCCCTGTCATATGTGATGCCGAG
>CAVJQN010000254.1:0-2203 GCA_963651635.1 Agathobacter sp. | reverse complement strand
CGCATAACCCCGACCTTGCCGAGGCTTACGCCAGCCGCATCATCCGCCTCAAGGACGGTTTTATCGTCGGCGACAGCGAGCCGTATGATTCCGGCGTGGAGGAACGGGTGCAGCCCGACGGCAAGCGGCAGAAGACTTCCATGAGCTTTTTCACGGCGCTTGCCCTCTCGACAAATAACCTCCTGACCAAAAAGGCGCGCACCATCCTCACGGCGTTTGCCGGCAGCATAGGCATTATCGGCATTGCCCTCATCATGTCGCTGTCAAACGGCATACAGAACTATATCGACAAGGTGCAGGAGGACACGCTGTCCAGTTACCCGATAACCATCGAGGCGGAGAGCTATGACATGACGAGCATGATGACCTCGCTCATGGGCGTGCACGCGGACGCGGAGGAGAACAAGCACGACAACGACGCGGTGTATTCCAGCACCATACTCTATGATATGATGAACTCCATGATTTCTGCGGATAAGGAGGTCAACAACCTCAAGCCGTTCAAGGAGTTTCTTGAAACGGACGCAGACGTGCAGCAGTATATCAGCTCCGTCATGTACTCCTATGACCTTGACATGAACCTCTACGCCCGCGACGTGGACGACAATATTGTCAAGACCGATATTGTCGAGCTTATGCAGACCGCGATGAGCGCGACCTTCGGCGGCGATTACAGCTCGTATTTCTCCACGTTCGGCTCGTATTATTCCATTGCAGATGCGTGGCAGGAAATGCTGCCCGGCGAGAACGGGGAGCTTGTCAACCCGCTGCTCAAGCAGCAGTATGACCTCATCTACGGGCACTGGCCGGAGAAGTATGACGAGGTTGTGCTGACGGTGAACGCCAACAACGAGGTGTCCGACCTCGTGCTGTACGCGCTGGGGCTGAAATCCAACAGCAGCCTTTCCGACGACATGCAGGCGTTCATCGACCAGGAAAACCTCAATACGGAGCTTGAAAGCTGGAGCTATGAAGATATTTGCAGTCGCTATGTGCGCTATATTTACCCTGCCGACCAGTACAGCTACGACGAGGAGACGGGGGAGTATGTAAATCTCGCGGATGAAGAGCTCGGGCTCAGAACGCTCTATAATAACGGCATGGATGTTAAGATTGTCGGCATAATCAGGCAAAATGAGGACGCGATTTCCGGCATGATAAGCGGTTCTATCGGCTACACCCACGCGCTGGTGGAGCATGTCGTCAGCGAGGCGGCAACAAAGGAGCTCGTCAAGCGCCAGCTTGCCGCCCCCGCGCACGACGTGTTCAACGGTCTGCCGTTCCTCGACGATGACGACGAGGCGTTCTCCAACGCGCGCAAGACCGAGGCGGCGAAGGAATACCTCGCCAACGCCACGGATGAGGAGCTTGCCGACGTGTATGTCGATTATATGAGCGTCCCCGAGGACAGCTATGTCCAGGAGAAGATCGACGAGCAGATGGACGGCATGACCCGCACCGACATAGAGGACATGGTGCTCGACAGCTACCCGGAGTATTCCTCCATGCTCAGCAAGATGGACGACGATACGCTCTTTGACTATGTCGAGCAGATGATGGCGCAGCAGATAAAGGAGATATATGCCTCGCAGATGGAGGCGCTTTACCGCAACCTCTCCGACAGCAAGCTCGCGCATGAGTTCAGTCTGCTCGCGCTTGAGGATGATGACTATCTCTGGATATACAATAACGCCATGCCGCCCGTGTATTCGGATTCCAGCTATAAGGATAACCTCAAGAAGCTTGGCTATGTCGATCTCGACAGCCCCAGCACCATTAATATCTATGTCTCCACGTTTGAGGACAAGGACGCCATCGCGGACGCGATAGACCGCTATAACGCCTCCGTCTCCGAGGACGATGAGATAACGTATACCGATGTTGTGGCGCTGTTGATGAGTTCCATCACCACTATTATAAACGTTATCAGCTATGTGCTCATCGCGTTTGTGGCGATCTCGCTTGTGGTGTCGTCCATCATGATCGGCATCATCACGTATATAAGCGTGCTCGAGCGCACCAAGGAGATCGGTATACTCCGTGCCATCGGCGCGTCAAAGAAGGACGTGTCGCGCGTGTTCAATGCCGAGACGTTCATCATTGGGCTCACGGCAGGGCTTATCGGCATTCTCATGACGATGCTGCTGAATATCCCGATAAACATCATAGTGCACGATCTGACCGGCATAATGTCCCTCAAGTC
>CAVJQN010000253.1:0-2206 GCA_963651635.1 Agathobacter sp. | reverse complement strand
AGGAGAGGCATATATGAGTTACTTTTTGATGGGCGCGGCGGCGGCAATGTCCGCCATTGCGCTGGGTGGCGCTGTCAGGAACATCGGGGCAATCAAGAGCAATACAGAGGCGATTGACGACATCTTAATAGCAATGCTGGATAAGGAGGCGTAAACATGTACGAGAGAATTAAGAGACTGTATCTTACCGGAAGACTCTCCGAGCAGGGAGTGAGAAACGCAGCGGCAAAGGGGCTTATCACTCAGGAACAGGCCGAGGAGATTATAGCTAGCAAGTAGGGGAGAGGATATCCGATGGACTGGATCATTGAGTATTGGCTTCAGGCGCTCTTCACGGCTGCACTCGGAGTGCTGGGCGTGATGATAAAGAAGCTGGACAACAGAATAAAACAGGAGCGGGCGGAGAATGACGCAGTGAAAACGGCGATGGTAGCGATGCTGCACGACAGGCTGTTTCAGTGCTGCCGCCATCTCATCAAGCAGGGATTTATCCCTTTAGAGGAGTCGGAGTCCGTGCTGGACAATATCCGCATGCTGTACGAGACATATTCAGCACTCGGCGGCAACGGTACGGGCACGGAGTTATATCACAGGGTAGTGTCGCTCCCTATACGAGCGGGAAAGGAGCTTTAATATGTGCGGGACACACATATCATGGATAAAGGCAGCGGGGATGAGGGCTCTGAAAACTTGTGCCCAGACGGCGATAGCAACGATAGGGACATCGACATTCATGGGCGCGGTAGACTGGAAGATGGTAGCAAGTACATCTGCGCTTGCGGGCATCCTGTCGATACTTACGAGCATGGCAGGGCTGCCGGAGTGCGACGACAAAATTGACGGAGCGCAGGTGTGAGCGGATTCTGTACATTCATCGGCGGGGTGTTCTTGTGGGCGGTGCTGGCCGAGCTGCTTATAGCGGCGGTCAAGCATATCACAAGAGCCCGCCGATAATTCGGATGGTTCGGACAAATTCGGATGATTTCGGACGGAAGAAAAACAGTGGCAAAACGCTGGCAAAGACAGGAGGCAGCATGATATCTAATTGCGGACATGACGAAAACGGGAAATACAAAAATGGCAAGGCGGGAGATCAGACCGGGGACGAATGGGCGATAATTCCGTGGTACAACAGACCGTGGAATGTGGTACTTCGCCATCCTGATGGACGGGTGCGCACTGACATAGCATGGCTGGCAAAGGACTGCGCGGAGAATGACCACATCGGCTATGATCAGGACTCATCATCCTCCAATGACGCGGGGCGGTATTCATTCTGGCAGCGGCTGGTGGAGGCAAACTATAAGCCCGCAGACATCAAGCAGGACTGCGAGACGGACTGTTCCGGCGGTGTGGCTGCTATCGTAAAGGCGGTGGGATTTCTGCTGGGAGATAAGAAGCTGCAAGGCGTGTCCATCTACAGCTACACGGGCAATCTCCGGGCGGTGCTGGTAGCAGCGGGCTTTCAGGCACTTACCGACAAGAAGTATCTGACATCTGATGATTATCTCTATGCCGGGGATATCCTCTTGTATGAAAACCATCACACGGCGATAAACATCACGCACGGCAAGTACTGCAAGAAGACCTACCCGACAGGATGGAACAAGGCGTCTAATGGGAAGTGGTGGTACTGCACAGGCTCGACGGAGTACGAGTATCTGGCTAACGGGGTGTATCTGCTGGACGGGAAGTACTACGCCTTCGACAAAGAGGGCTGGCTGGTCATGAAGTCGGGGACATTCACAACGGACGCAGACGGCGCGATCAACGGCATCGGTTGAGCTAGCCAAAGCAGCGCAGACATGATATATTATAAATACCAATCCGCTTTGCGGTCTTGGTCTTCCTACTAGCCCTCGGTGTCTCAGCCGGGGGCTTTTTAGGTGGGGCACATTCTTTTTTCATATCGGCTATAGTCATAGCTAAAGGAGATTTAGCATGAGTATAGCAGCATATCTTCAATCACGCAGGAAAACGACAGACATCATAAGCACCTTCGGCGGCATCAATGAGAACATCGGTGCAGGCTACGGCGAGTTTACGGACATGCAGAACATCGCCACGGTCAACTATCCGGCACTGGCATCACGACCGACAAGGGGCGAGATCAAGGCAACCTATCCGGGTATCAAGGCATTTCTCATAAAGAACGACAAGCCGTTTTACATCATGGACGGCAAGGCATACTACGGCACAACGCTTG
>CAVJQN010000252.1:0-2206 GCA_963651635.1 Agathobacter sp. | reverse complement strand
GTGGATCAGGTGATCATGCGCGTGATGGACGTATTTCTCTCTATCCCGTCCATGGTCATGGCGATAGCGATAGTCTCCGCACTGGGCACCAGCATCACGAACCTGCTGCTCTCGATAGCGGTGCCGCAGATCCCACGTCTGGCGAGAATCGTCAGAGCCTCCGTGATGTCAGTCAAGGACAGGGAGTTCGTAGAGGCGGCGCGATCTGTCGGAGCTGGAGATGCGGAGATCATCACGCAGTATATCATCCCCAATGCTCTCTCGCCGATCATCGTACAGGCGTCTCTGAGCGTAGGCTCGGCTATCCTGTCCATAGCGGGACTGAGCTTTCTGGGCATAGGAGTACAGCCTCCCGCACCGGAGTGGGGCTCCATACTCAACGCCGCGCGTACATATATGAGAGACGCATGGCATATCTCCGTGATACCGGGACTGATGATCATGATAACCGTGCTGTCGCTGAACGTGGCCGGAGACGGTCTGCGCGATGCGCTGGATCCCAAGCTGAAGAACTAGATGGAGATAAGAGATGAGCTTTTTGAGTATAAAAGATCTGAAGGTTGATTATGCGACAGATGACGGGATAGTCCACGCTCTCAACGGTGTCAGTCTTGATCTGATGCAGGGGGAGACGCTGGGACTCGTGGGAGAGACCGGCGCAGGCAAGACCACGATGGCCAAGTGCATCATGGGCATCCTCCCCAAGCGCACAGGCAGGATACGCTCAGGCGAGATCATGTATGAGGACAAAAATCTCCTCAACTGCACCGACAAGGAGTGGCAGAGCATCCGCGGAGCGCAGATCGCGATGATATTTCAGGATCCGATGACCTCGCTCAACCCGGTGCTTACTGTCGGAGATCAGATAGCCGAGGCCGTGGAAAATCACGAGCACTGCACGAGCGTACAGTCGATGGAGCGCGCACGGGAGATGCTGGAGCTGGTAGGCATACCGGCGGAGCGTGTGAACGAGTACCCGCATCAGTTCTCGGGCGGTATGAAGCAGAGAGTCGTCATAGCTATCGCGCTGGCGTGCAATCCCCGCCTCCTGATAGCGGACGAGCCGACCACTGCGCTGGACGTCACTATACAGGCGCAGGTGCTGGAGATGATGCAGTCGCTCAAGCAGCAGTTCGACACATCCATGCTGCTGATCACGCATGATCTGGGTGTGGTCGCGCAGAACTGCGACCGTGTGGCTGTGATCTACGCCGGAGAGATAGTAGAGTACGGTACCGTAATGGACGTGTTTAAGCGGATGAAGCATCCGTATACAAAGGGACTTTTCTCCTCTATCCCGCAGATCAACGCGGATGTCAGACGTCTGAACTCCATACCGGGACTGATGCTAGATCCTACTCTGGAGGTGAAGGGATGCAGGTTCAGTGACAGGTGTCCCTATGTCACAGACAGATGCCGCATCGAACATCCGGAGTTGGAAGAGACCGAGACGGGACATGGAGTGCGCTGCTTCGTATGCGGCGCCGGTGCGCCGGAGGGCAGCGAGGCCTGATGAGGCAGGGAGCATTTACAGTGAACAGACAAGGAGCGTGAGCACATATGCCGTTAGATAGTGGTGATGTACTGCTGCAGGTAAATAATCTGAAAAAATACTTTCCGACTCCGCGCGGACTCCTGTATGCGGTGGACGATATCAGCTTTGCCATCAACAGAGGGGATACCCTGGGCGTCGTAGGAGAGTCCGGGTGCGGCAAGTCTACTCTGGGTCGTGCGATACTCAGACTCCACGAGCCGACCGCGGGCGAGGTGATATTCGAGGGACAGAATATCCTCAAGCTGAACAAGGCGCAGATGAAACATATGCGCAAGGATATGCAGCTGATATTTCAGGATCCCTATGAGTCGCTCAATCCGAGGATGACCGTAAGTCAGGCCATACAGGCGCCGATGCTCATACAGGGCATGTACAGCGCCTCGGACAGACAGGGACTGGAGAAGCGGACGCTGGAACTGATGGATATGGTGGGTCTGGCGAGAAGGCTGGTCAACAGCTATCCGCACGAGCTGGACGGCGGGCGCAGACAGAGAATCGGCATAGCGCGGGCTCTGGCACTGAAGCCGAAATTCATAGTGTGCGACGAGCCGGTATCGGCGCTGGACGTGTCCATACAGGCGCAGGTGCTCAACCTCCTGCAGGATCTGCAGGAGCAGCTGGGGCTGACATATATGTTCATCACGCATGATC
>CAVJQN010000251.1:807-2225 GCA_963651635.1 Agathobacter sp. | reverse complement strand
GGTACACGCCGTGCAGAAGTGTTCACTTTACAAGAGAGGGAAGGGAGTAAACATGTCTTTGATCAGTAAGGTTGAGGTGATAGATTTCACCTACGAACTGAAGGACATGGGAGCCGCGTTTGAAAATGCGCACAACCATGTCGGATATCGCAAGGGATCGACTCTTGAGATGTCAAAGTATGCCATCGTCATCACCGACGAAAACGGTATCAAAGGCGAGTATGTAACACAGTGGGGCGGACAGCGCCCGGCGCTGCAGCAGACGCTCCAGCTGGTAGCGGATCTGCCCGGCAGAGACAGCGATATGCGGGAGGTTTACTACAATGACTGGAAGCGCCGGCTGTGCCATATGGACCACATGGGGCAGGGCGCGGTTGATATATGCCTCTGGGATCTGGCAGGCAAGCAGGCAGGAAAGTCCATCCACAGGCTGCTGGGAGGATACAGAGATAAGATACTCGCATATGCCAGCACATATCACGGTGATCATACAGGCATGTTCGACAGCATCGAGGCTTTTACCGACTTTGCTGTAAGATGCAGGGATATGGGCTATAAGGCATTCAAGCATCACGGCTGGTTCGACGGCGATGCGAAGCTGGAGGCCGATCTGATCCTTGCTCTGCGCAAGGCAGTAGGTGACGACATGATTCTCATGTATGACGGCGCAGCAGATCTCAAGACCTTCGGAGATGCACTCTATGTAGGCAGAGCATGTGACGAGGCGAACTACTACTGGTACGAGGATCCGTATTTCGGAAGCGCCCAGTCGGCATTTTCCCACGGCAAGCTCAGAGAGATGCTGAAGACACCGCTGCTCATCTCGGAGCATGTGCGACTGCTTGAAGCAAAAAATGATTTCCTCAGAGCCGGAGGCACAGATTATCTCAGGATGGATCCGGAGTATGACATGGGCATCACCGGAGCTATCAAAACCGCACATATGGCGGAGTCCTTCGGTATAGATGCAGAGTGTCATGCCTGCGGTCCGGCTCACAGACAGCTGCTGGGAGCGGTAAGAAATACCAATTTCTATGAGCTGGCAGAGGTCGGACCCAAGCTCCCCAACATCCTCCCGCCGTGCTATGCGGACGGATACAGGGATGAGCTGGACAGTATAGACAAGGACGGCATGATAAGCATACCCGACGGTCCGGGACTGGGCGTGACATATGACTGGGACTGGCTGAACGCACACGCCGTCAAGCGGTATGTATTTGAAAAGTAATAAGGAAGCCTACAGGCCGTCGCCTGTTAAGCTCGATAAAAGGTAAATGTACAAGCAGTGAAAACAAGGAGGAAGAGATGAAAAAGAAATTGACAGCCATGATCGCGGCAGCAGCGATGGCAGCAGCACTGACGGGATGCGCAGGATCACAGTCTGCATCTACGCAGACGACGCAGGCACAGACACAGGC
>CAVJQN010000251.1:0-797 GCA_963651635.1 Agathobacter sp. | reverse complement strand
GCTGCGGGCGCGACAGACTACTCATGGCCGACCAAGACGCTGCAGCTGATCTGCCCGTTCTCGGCAGGCGGAGATTCGGATGCCAATGCCAGATGGGCGGCACAGTATCTGACTGATGTGATGGGCATCAATGTAGTAGTAGTCAACACATCCGGCAACGGCGGTGCGGTAGGCGCACGTGCGGCCAAGGATTCACCCAATGACGGAAGCGTGGCACTGATATCATCAAGTGCATTTATCACCAATGAGCTCAGCGGAGCTATCGACTTCGGACTGGACGAGTTCGAATTTTCATGCATCTGCGCAGAGAATCCCGGCAATATAGTCTGCGTCAACAAGAGCCTCGGAATAAATACATTCCAGGAGCTTATAGACTACTCAAAGGCCAACCCCGGTAAGCTGAAGATGGCATACAACAGCGGCGCGACGACTCATGCTATAGCACTTCAGATCATTGATGCCGGCGTTGATGCGACTCTGGTGGATGCCGGAGCATCATCCGACCGTATCGCGGCTCTGCTGGGCGGGCATGTCGATATCATCATCAATGCATACGGATCTGTGAAGGACTATCTGACATCGGGCGATTTCGTCGGACTGGGTCTGACAGGATCCACCAACGCCGAGTATATACCGGACTATACCTGCCTGAAGGATCAGGGATATGCGGTTGAGTTTCCGACTTATTTCTTTATAGCATTCCCCAAGGGCACAAATCCGGAGCTGCCCAAGAAGGTTTCGGCTGCTATGAAGGAGATCATAGAGAACAATACGGAGTATGCTGCAGTGATAAGGGA
>CAVJQN010000250.1:0-2226 GCA_963651635.1 Agathobacter sp. | reverse complement strand
CATTGATACCGCTCTTGCTTCCCTGATATGCTATGTTGACCAGCATGGGGAATATCGCTTCCTTGGCGAAAAGGTTGTTCAGCTTGATGCCCTTGAAGATAGAGCCCTCTGCCGCGTTCTGCTTCTTTGTAGGAGCAGTAAAGCATATCAGCATCAGACCCAGCGCGGCCACGCAACCGAAGATAAGATACATAGTTCGGTAGCCGTAGCTATTGGCCAGTGCGAATGCTATCGGCTGAGATACCGACGATGCTATCATCTGCGATATCATGAAAAATCCCAGCGCCGTACCGTAGTCCTCTCTCGGAACATACTCGCTCAGTACAACCGCCGTAACAGTCGAGATAAATGTCCATGCCACACCATGAATCATCTTCGCCGGAACGGCAAAGGCTGTATCCACAGCACACTGCGAATACAGGAATATAGCTGCTGTAAACAGCGCGACTGCAAAGATGTATATCTTCTTTTTGTTTCCCCGATCGACGATCGGTGCAGAGAACGGACGTATGATAAATGCTGCCCAGCTCATCGAGGCCGAGACCATGCCTATGACCTTCATATCCATGCCCACGCTCTTGAGGCATGCACTCAGCGTGGCGCTGCTCATGGAATGTGCGACGCAAACAACCGTATATGCGACGAAAAGCATGATAAAGTTCTTGTTCGCTATCTCGGAGAACTTTTTCTTAGGTGCTCCCTTAGTACCCACAACGTTTACCTCCTTGTACATGACTTCTGTTCAAGTATCTGCGCAGTATACTCCTTGAAAAGTACAGAGCAATCATCTCAAAATCCTGTGAAGAATAAAAATATTTATTCCTCATCGAAGTGATGGAGAAAATTCATGCTTGTGCTTTTGTGTATACAAAATACAGAGGCGGCTCACGCCGCCCCTGATGTTGATTGACTTTATGTTTTATCTGTCGCCTACTACCGCATTTGCAGTAATGACCCCCGTCACGCGAGTGCTATCCTCGACTCCTCGTACAGCGCTCTGTTAAATACCGGATCAGCCAGCATCTCTACATTGTTGTAGTTCGACCAGGTAGCCGTCCTGCCCTTGCGTACAAATCTCTTCACGAAGTCCTTTGCCGCCGCGTACTTCTCAGCGTCGGTTGCGGTCTTGGGATCAAACGGCTTGTCGTATACTACACCGAATGTCATCCTGTCGCCGTACTTCTCATAGAGCTCTATCGTGTTGTTCATGGGCATCGGTGTCCAGCTGTCAAAGCCCGCCTCTACGAATATCTCCGCACGCGCCTCATTATGTCCGCAGCTGTGCAGGTCGCAGATAAGTCCCTTGGAGTGAACATGCTCCACAAATCTCTTCATCTCCGGCAGATACAGCTCTCTCGCTACCTCCATGCTGAAGAAGGGAGCCATCTGTGAGCCCCAGTCATCATGTATATTGATGACATCCAGCGGATAGTACTCGGCGCACTTGTCCACCAGCTTCATATACAGCGTGGTCAGCTCATGCGTCATATCCACGAGCGCGTCTCTCTGATCCTCATCGATCAGCGCCATAGCCGCTCCCTCAAAGTCCATGAAGGATATCAGGCGCTCGAACCAGCAGCCGTTGAGCAGTGTCATCGATACTGCCTTGTCAGTGTCCTTGAGCTCCTTATTGCGCTCTGCGCTTCCTGCCCAGTCCCATGAATCGATATCGGGCATCTTGATGATGTCTCTCCAGTCATTGACATCCTCCATAGTGGGGCTGCCGGGTCTGACCATAGAGCCGCCCGCTACCGGCACATATACCCACTCGATGCCGAACATATCCGGACCGCCGTACTTCTCCACATCATACGGATCGCCCTTCTCAAATACGAAGCCTCTGGCGATATTGTCCGGGATCACTCTCGGGGAGATGCCCTCGACCTCTACTACGCTCTGCAGCCATACGGGATCCTTGTCTCTCCATGTGCGTATGACATTTTCCTTTCTGGGAATCGGATAGTTGTATACCGGGAACTTGCCTCTTCTGGACTCGTCCCAACCCTTGATTTCAAGCTCTTCCTTGTTGAACGGATATTTTGTCATCTTTTCTCCTCATCTTTCTGATGCTGCGGTACATGCGTCCTGCGCTCACCGCCATATCGTACGCAGGCGCGGTATCTCAGTTGCGGCCCGGTAGATCTTATTGCTTCATATGACTTTCATTGCCGATGATGTCAGCATGAGCAGACACCGAATGGCTCCCGTCTGTTCAGTTCTACGCCT
>CAVJQN010000249.1:0-2231 GCA_963651635.1 Agathobacter sp. | reverse complement strand
TCGTCAGTTGTGGACAGCTATCGCATGGGCAGTGCTAACGCTTCTCTTCGGCACTTAGTGCCTCGACAAGCGAAGCCACTGCCTCAGAATGTTTTGCCGGATTGCGGGGGGATAAAACGAGGAGAGAACGCTATGAGTACGATGTCAGAAGCCGACATTAAGATCAGGGAGATAGGCAAGCGTATACGCGAGCTGCGGGAGCTGGAGGGCATCTCTGCCGAGGAGCTGGCGCAGAGCGTCGGGATGAGCGCGAAGGAGTACAAGGCGTGCGAGGCGGGTGAGAGCGATATGCATTTCACCTTCATATACAGATGTGCCAATGCGCTCAATGTGAACGTGACCGAGCTCATAGAGGGCTACAGCCCGAGACTGCGCAGCTATACGCTCACGAGAGCCCGGGGCGGACAGCGCATATCGCAGGCATACGGCATGACCTACTACAATATGGCATATTCCTTCAGGAACAGGATAGCCGAGCCGCTGTATGTGCGATGCACATATGATCCGGAGGCGCAGAACCGCCCCATAGACGTGACCGTGCACGAGGGGCAGGAGTGCGATATCGTGGTGGAGGGGAGCCTGAAGGTGCAGGTCGGGGAGCACAGCGAGATACTCGGTCCCGGAGACAGCATCTACTACGACTCGGGCACGCCGCACGGCATGATCGCAGTAGGCGGCAGAGACTGCATATTCTACGCGATAGTGCTCAATCCCGCGGGAGCGCCCATCCCGGAGCTCGCGCCCGCGCAGCAGGCTCTGACGCAGCCCGCAGTGCAGCCCGAGAGCGATACAAAGACGAAAACGAGGCTGTACCGCAAGTATATAGATGTCGAGTTCAACGAGAACGGCACGCCGACCTCCATCGGCTTCAAGAATACGGAGCATTTCAACTTCGCATTTGACATAGTAGACGAGCTGGCGGAGAGAGACCCCGACCATCTGGCGATGCTGCATATATCCAAGGACAAGACGGAGCGCAGGTTCACATGGAGCGATATCCGCAAGAATTCCAACCGCTGCGCCAATTACTTCAAGGCGCTGGGCATCAGGAAGGGCGACCGCGTCATGCTGATACTCAAGCGTCACTACCAGTTCTGGTTCGCGACGCTGGGGCTGGAGAAGATAGGCGCGATATCCATACCCGCCACGCATCAGCTCCAGGCGCATGATCTGGCATACCGCTTCCGTACTGCAGGCGTGACGGCTATCATATGCACTCCGGATGACGATACGGCGCGTCAGGTGGAGCTGGCGGATGAGAAGTACGGAGGTCTTGCCAACAAGATCATAGTCAACTCGCGCAGAGAGGGCTGGCGCTTCTTCGACGAGGAGTACCAGATGTACAGCACGCATTTCCACAGACCGGAGGACGCGCCGTGCGGAGATGATCTGATGCTGATGTACTTCACGTCGGGGACATCGGGATATCCCAAGATAGCCGCCCACAACTTCAAGTATCCGCTGGGGCAGTTCCATACGGCGAAGTACTGGCAGAATGTAGATCCCGAGGGTCTGCATCTGACGATATCCGATACCGGCTGGGCGAAGGCGGCATGGGGCAAGCTCTACGGGCAGTGGATGGCGGAGGCACCGATATTCGTATATGACTTTGACCGCTTCGACGCGGCGGATATACTGCCGATGTTCGCAAAGTACCATATCACGACCTTCTGCGCGCCGCCGACTATGCTGCGCATGATGATAAAGCAGGATATATCCAAGTACGACTTCTCGTCGGTGCAGCACATGACGACGGCGGGCGAGGCGCTCAATCCCGAGGTCTACCGGCAGTTCGAGAAGGCGACGGGTCTGCGTATCATGGAGGGCTTCGGTCAGTCTGAGAGCGCCGTCATCATCGGCAATCTGCGAGGAGCGCCGCACAAGATAGGCTCTATGGGCAGGGCGTGCCCGACGTATCGTGTCGCGCTGCTGGACGCGGACGGACACGAGGTAGAGCCAGGCGAGTCTGGGGAGATATGCATAGATATCAGCGGCGGCATACCCTGCGGGCTGGCGGTGCAGTACTTCAACGATCCGGTAGCGACGGAAAACACCTGGAAGGACGGCTACTATCATACACGCGATGTGGCATGGCAGGACGAGGACGGCTTCTACTACTACGTGGGACGTGCGGACGATGTCATCAAGTCGTCGGGCTACCGCATCGGACCGTTCGAGATAGAGAGCGTCATCATGGAGCTGCCCTATGTACTGGAGTGCGGTGTATCCGC
>CAVJQN010000248.1:0-2233 GCA_963651635.1 Agathobacter sp. | reverse complement strand
CTAATTCCACCTTCAGAGCAGGATCAACTTTACTTTTTCTATCCATAAAAATACCTCCAAGTAGGTTTTATATTTCAGTGTCCTACTTGGGGGTAGCATATCAATGCGGCAGTCTCTTTTGGTTTGGCTTTGGTGTTAAATATTCGAACCTTCAGTTACATGGATTGCTTCGCGCCTTGCATTTCCATACTGCAGGTTTGTAAGAAAAGTATACAGTCGCTTACAGCTCCATAGTCTCGTTCAGCTCCAGCGAGCGCTCGACATTGAGCTTTTTGCAGATCTCCACAAATCTGTCGAGCGGTACGTCCTGCACCTGCTTGTTGAGACCGCGGATATTGACGGAGACGGTCTGCTGCTCAGCCTCCTTGTCGCCAAGCACGAGGATATACGGATCCTTGTACTGCTTGTATTCCCTGATCTTGAGCTTCATATTTCTGTCGGAGTAGTCAGCCTCCACGCGGACGCCCGCTGCCTTGAGCGCCTCCTCGACCTTGAGCGCATACTCGTTGTGCTCCGTATGTATCGGAACGATGCCGACCTGATACGGGTTCAGCCAGAACGGGAACGCACCCTTGAAGTTCTCGATGATGATGCCGATGAATCTCTCCAGCGAGCCGTAGAGCGCACGATGGATGACGACGGGCATTTCCTCGGTACCCTCGGGCGTCACATATGTCAGACCGAAGTTGTGCGGGAGCTGGAAGTCGAGCTGCACCGTACCGCACTGCCATTCCCTGCCGAGCGCGTCCTTGATCTGCAGGTCGATCTTGGGACCGTAGAATGCGCCGTCGCCTGCATTGACCTCGTATCCGTCCGGTCCGTACTTCTCGTCCAGTATCTCCTTAAGTGCCGCCTCGGCGCGGTTCCATACCTCGATATCGCCCATATAGTCATCGGGTCTGGTAGAAAACTCGGCACGATAGGTCACGCCGAAGGTCCTGTAGATTTCGTCGGCGATGGAGATGATATCGGAGATCTCGTCCTTGATCTGCGATTCCATGACAAATGTATGGTCGTCGTCCTGACGGAACTCCTGCACACGGAACAGACCGTTCATCTGGCCTGATTTCTCCTTGCGGTGCAGCACGTCGTACTCGCTGTACCTGATGGGCAGCTCCTTGTAGGAGTGCTTGCGCCTCTTGTATGCCGTCATCGCGTTCGGGCAGTTCATGGGCTTGGCTGCCATGGTATCTATCGCCTCGCGGTTGTAGACTACCGACCCCGCCTCCAGCTTCACCGAATCGATCTCCGCATCCTCGGTCAGCTCTGCGGCGACATTGCCGATGGTCGCCTCCTGTCTGAGATGTCCCGCGATGCCGGGGACGATGAACATATTGTTCAGATAGTGAGCCCAGTGACCGCTGATGAGCCAGAGCTTCTTGTTGTTGATGACGGGAGCGGATATCTCGGTATATCCGTGCTTTTTCTGTATCTCGCGCGAGTACTTGAGCAGCTCCTGATAGAGTACCCAGCCGCGGGGCAGCCAGTAGGGCATACCGGGCGCCGTCTCGTCAAACATGAACAGATCGAGCTGCGCGCCGATCTTCTTGTGATCACGCTCCCTTGCCTCCTCGATGAGCTTGATATATTGCTTGAGCTCGTCCTTGGTCGGAAATGCATAGATATATACACGCTGCATCCGGTCGAGCTTCTCATTGCCGCGCCAGTATGCCATGGACGCCGCATATACGGTAAATGCCGCATTCATGAGATCCTGCGAGTTCTCCACATGGGGTCCGCGGCACAGGTCGATGTAGTCATCTCCAGTGGTATATACCGTGATAAGCTCACCCTCGGGGAAGTCCTCGATGAGCTCCTTCTTGAACTTCTGATCCTTGAAGATATCGAGCGCCTCCTCTCTGGTGACCTCGCGGCGCGTCCAGACCTCGCGGCGCTTGATGATCTCGCGCATCTTATCCTCGATCAGCTTGTAGTCCGCCTCCGTGATAGCCTTGCCCTCCGGCAGTACGAAGTCGTAGTACGCTCCGTCCTTGACCTCCGGACCGATGGCATACTGCACATCCTTGCCGTACAGCTCTATCACTGCCTTGGCGAGGATATGAGCCAGCGAATGGCGGTAAACACTCAGATACAGCTCCTTTTCCATGATCTTTCTCCATTCTTCCTTTTATTGACTGACGCAGGATTGCTCCGTGCGTTGCACTTCCGCACTCCTGCCAAAACATTCGTAATCCGCTCATTTTTCTGCGAAAAATGGCTACTTACTCATGTT
>CAVJQN010000247.1:0-2235 GCA_963651635.1 Agathobacter sp. | reverse complement strand
CCGTAGATCTTGTATCTGTCCTTTTTGGCACAGTCCTTCAGCTGCTTTTCCTGCAGAGCGTACTTTCTGACGGCACGCTCATGCGCCGTGCTCACGACACGCCGCAGGTCGGATGACTTTTGACGTATCCGATTAACTGCATCGCGTCTGGCACAGAAGTCGAAGAGCAGCAGGCTCATGGAGTCATAGGATATCGTATGATATCTGTCCGATGAGAGACTGGTGATCTGTATGGGGGCATATTCCTCGGGAGTGTCGCCGCGCAGTATCATATTCGGCAAATAATCGCCGCTTCTGACCATATCCATGACAGATGAGAAAGCGTCAAAGAGCCGCCCCAGCTCCTCCTCGGTGCAGTACTCGCCCGTCCTGTCGGCATCAACTCCCGCGCGATGGCATATCTCACCGGATATAAGCGGACTGACGCCTGCATATGTCATATAAAGAGCTTTATAGAGTGTATCGGGGCAGGTACGCAGACGTGCGCAGAAGCTCTCGCGAGTCTCGCTTAAAGGATCAGCCTTGACCAGCTCCTGAGGGAGGAAGTAGCGTCTGCCGGGGAGCACCTCGCGCAGGGAGCTGACATGCGCCGGAACATGCCTGATGGCATCCAGTATCATGTTGCTCGCATCAGTAAATATGATATTGGAGTACTTGCCCATGAGCTCCACTATAAGTCTCTTGGTGCTGATATCGCCCATCTCGTCGCGATGCTCCAGTTCAAAGGTGATGATGCGCTCCAGCCCGGACTGGCGGATGGAGAGTATCTGCGCCGTACCGATATACTTGCGCAGCAGCATACAGAAGCTCGGAGCGTTCTGCGGCGATGTCTTGCTCTCCGGGGATATATAAATCAGCGGAAGAGAGGCTCCCGCTGATATCAGGAGCCTGTATGTCTGTGAATTATTCTTGATTGTAAGCAGCAGCTCGTCCTTCTCGGGCATAGCTATCTTTGAGATCCTGCCGCCCGTGAGAGTTTCATCAAACTCGCGGGTGAGCGCCGCTATCGTGATTCCGTCCAGTGCCATTCTCTGCAACACCGCTTAAAACCGTGCTTTTTCTCACAATGGAGATAGTAAAAATTTATGATAAAGCATTTCACAAGTGATTTCAAGGGGTATCAATCGTCTTGTTGCCGGTCGCCCATATACGGAAATGAGTGGCGCGGCGGGTAATGTCTCGTACGCTTGACTACGCTTTGTAGGCAGTAGTGGTTGTTTCCATTTTGGAAAGACTTGCCGCCTACCAGCGCAGCCCGTCCCTCCAGTCATCAGGGAAGCCGATGTGCTTGAGCTGGATCGCGTCCTTGTATTCCTCAACGAGTTTTACCAGCGGCTCATAAAAACGCGTATTCCATTCGGCGCGGTCGGGGTACATGAGCTTGAGCATATAGAGCTGCGTATAGAGCGTCCTATCAGGGGTAAATGTGGATTTATTCATGAACGGTACAGCGGAAAACACCCAGTAATAAAGTCGCGAGTAGTGGGCGCAGCGGTTTCTCAAGTCGGTCAGGCAGCGCATCCAGCTCTCGACCATCTGATAATTTGCACCATACATTTCTTTGGCGATAGTGGCTTTATCATGGTTTTTCAGATCGGCGTAGAAGTATGAGAGCATACCAACCGTGAAGTAATCAATGATAACCCAAATTGGGAATTTCCCATCATAGACCCTCACGTGATGGATAACCACCGGAGACTTCGAGTTACTGTCTATGCTGCTTTGTATGTGGCTCATGAAAGAGATGTGATCATGTTTGCAGTTATAGTTTGCCGGATCAATATATCCGAGAGCGCCGTAGGTATGCGCATGGAAATAAGAGAGCTGAGCACGAATATAAATCTCCACCCGTTCGATAGCTAACGCTGTGAGACTGCGAAGCCTTGCATCAAAGTTATATACGCCCTTGATTGTATTGAAGTCTGTAGCAATGCGGCAACAGTCTGCGCCCCGATAGAGGAAAGGCAGGATATAGCCGGAAAGCCTGTAATAATTTACCTGAGAGAGAAATGATTGACAGCCATCAGGCATACAGATGCCGCGCTGTCTGAGTTTTTCGATTTGCTGTGCGTATGTCGCAGGTTCTTTAATTGTTTTAGACATAAAACGTCCCCCCATTTGACACATCGTTGAGAGGTGCGGGGGGTCCTGTCACTGATAAAATACACCAGCCCGCCCGCGCTGTCAACGAAAATCCGACTAAAAAGACGATATATTTACAGCACCGGACACTGC
>CAVJQN010000246.1:0-2332 GCA_963651635.1 Agathobacter sp. | reverse complement strand
CTCGTATCCGTCGCCCAGACCCGACACGAGACGGCTCATATCAAAGCTGTCGCTGACAGCGGCATATAGCCCGCCGTCCTCGGCATCAAGTATATGCGCAGGACCTGTCATGCCGCTTTGTGCCAGCAGGCAGGCGCTCACGCCGTTGACGACGGCTCGCGCGGGGTGGAGCTTCTTGCAGCTGGAACCTTCTGCGAGAAATGCCCACAGTCCCGCCGCCTGTGTCCCTGCCATGCCGAAGGCACAGAGAGTCTGCCGGGGTGTGAGCCTCAGCAGTCTGGCGGCCGCAGCAGCAGCGCCGAACCCGCCTATGATGCCTGTTGTATGCCAGCCGCGTCTGCGGTTGCTGGCGACATCCATGGCCTTGCCTACACGCCCCATCACCTCATAGCCGACTATGACTGCCTCCAGCAGTGCTCTGCCGTCGGCCAAGAGAGCATCCGCCGTGCACCACGCAGCCGGCACTACGACGGCTCCGACATGTGACTTGGATGCTGTATGAACATCGTCCAGCTCCAGCTCGTGGGACATGAGTCCGTCCACCATGAGCGCCGTAAAAAGATTGGCACGTCGTCCCAGCCCCCACAGTCCTGACGACAGACCGTTGTCTCCGATCCCGCTCCAATGCATATACATATCGGCTATGCGCCGGATCTCCTCAGAGCCGGATGCACCTACCGCCGACCCGATGCTGTCGAGCAGACAGTACCGGGCCTTGTCGATGGTCTGAGCGTCTGCGTCCTCAAGCCGGAAGTCGCAGGTAAAGGATGCAAGTTGTTTAAGTTCATCAGCCATGGCATCAGATATCCAGAGAATGGTACTTCTCTATATAGTTGAGCAGACCGCCCTCGCTGACGATTTTGACCTCCTTGTCGGAAAGGACAAACGGCATCTCAAATGCAGGATCGTTGATCTTCCTGATCACGCGGTTTTTGACATCTATGAAAAGCTCGTCGCCCTCGTCGATGCGATCGGTATCACACTCGATGATGAGCATGCCGTTGTTGATGGCATTGCGGTAGAAGATACGCCCGAAGCTCTTGGAAAGGACTGCTCCAACACCGGCCAGCTTGATGATGATGGGAGCTATCTCGCGGCTCGATCCGCAGCCGAAGTTGCGGTCGGCGACGATGATATCGTCCTTCTTCACTCCCTTGACAAAATCAGGCCTTGCGTCCTCAAGGACATGCTTTGCATATTCGGGCGGATTGCCTCTCAGTGAGATAAGGCGTCCCGGTGCTATGGAATCGGTGCTGACATTGGCTCCGAACTTCCAGGCTCTTCCCTGTATAGATTCTCTTATCATAGTATTTCTCCTCGTATGTTGGATCACAGCCGCGGCTGTCTGCCTGACAGATCAGACCATGCCGCCGGCAATGCTGTAGATGGTTTAGGTGCTCTCGGATATGTATATCAGTTCATGACCTCACGAGGATCGGTGATATAGCCGGTCAGCGCGGTTGCGGCAGCGGTCGCGGGGCTTGACAGATATATGCTGGCGGTGGGATTGCCCATACGTCCCTTGAAGTTGCGGTTCTGAGTGGCTACGACGACCTCGTTGTCCGCGGGGATACCCTGATGAACGCCCATGCACGGACCGCAGTTCGGAGCTTCGATGATGGCGCCGGCCTCGGCGAGTGCGAGGAAGGTGCCGTCCTTCAGGCACTCCTTGTATACATACGGTGAGTTGGGGATGACGAGCAGCCTCGTACCCTTGGCGACCTTCTTGCCCTTCAGTATCTCTGCAGCGATGTGCATATCCTCGACACGCCCGTTCGTGCAGCTGCCGATATAGATCATATCTACATGCTGGCCGGAGCAGTTTTTGGCCAGATCCACGTTTTCGACGTAGTGAGGCTTGGATACGAGCGGCTCGAGTTGCGTTGCATCGATATCTATGACGCGTTCGTAGTCGGCATCCTCATCGCCGCGCACCTCTACCCAGTCATTCTCACGTCCGAACTTCGCCATGTATTCACGGGTATGCTCATCGCTCTCCATGACCGCGTTCTTGGCACCGAGATCGACGCCCATGCTGGTGATGGTCAGACGACCCTCCATGGAAAGATCGGAGATGGTGTCTCCGCGAAACTCCAGAGCCTTGTAGATAGCCTGATCCGAACCGATGATGCTGGCCAGCTTGAGCATGATATCCTTGGCATACACGCCCTTGGGCAGCTTGCCCGTTACATTGATGCGGAAGGTCTCGGGCACCTTGATCCATGTCTTGCCGAGCCGTGTCACGGCGACCATGTCGGTCGATCCGCAGCCGGTGGCGAAACATCCATAGGCTCCGTGTACGGTGGTATGTGAGTCGCCTACTATGCATACC
>CAVJQN010000245.1:0-2341 GCA_963651635.1 Agathobacter sp. | reverse complement strand
GTGGCCCCACAGCGTTTTGATTGCCGTAAGGCGCTCCATCCTCGTTGACATTACCATCGTCGCCGTCGTTAATCAATAGATTTATAAGCCCGTCAAGCGAAGTCTTGAACGGCTCATACAAGGGCTTGTCCGCAAGCTCCTGCATGGTCATCCAGTTTAGGTTGAACATCTCATGGTCGGCAGGGAACAGCTCTCCCGTGTAGTCCGTAGCTAGGAATTGTACCGCGTCGTCGTATTCGTCCGAGTCGGCTATATACTCGCCTATCGGGATGAGGTTTAGAGGCGTTATGCCGAACTCCTCCCGCGTCTCCCTGGTGGCTGCTTGCTCGGCACTCTCCCCGGCTTTCATATGTCCGCCCGGTCCCGCATAGCATCCGTTGTCCGCCCGCTGACCGCAGAGGATATAGCCGTCCTTGATCACGATTATCCCCACGCCCTTGTGGATATCCTGTCCCGGAGATACATCATCCGCGTCTTTTTGCACTGCCTCCTGCTTGGCGGCTTCCAGCGCCTCCCGCGCCAGAGCCTCGACCGTGATTTCCGTGCTTGCCCCTGCCGCTTCCTGTGCGCCCGTCTGTGGCGTTTTCTCTCCTTGGTCGGGTGTTTGCCCGTCCGATGGGATAGCGCCGCTCTGCGAGGCTTTGGACGCGTCCTGCGGCTGTTCCTGGTTGTCGCCCTCCACGCTCAGGGCATCCTCGGGCAAGTTTAAGTCCTCATCCGGATTAGCCACCTCCTCGATATCGAAGTTTCCCTCTTTAGCGAGGATGTTTCTGACCTCGGTTGGGTCGAGCACCTGCATCTCGACATAGCTCTGCGCCACGGCAGCCTTGGTCTGCTGTATCTGTGCCTTCTGCAAATCTATGGCTATCTGCTCCTGCTCGGACAATGACCAGAGCGGAGCAAACTTGACCTTGTAGCTGGGCATCTTCTCGATATGCCCTTCGAGCTGCCCCTGTATCAGAATTAGATCGAGTAGCGTGCGAACATTGCGCTTCATGTTCTGCTTTTGGATGTTCTCGATCATGTTGTAGTAGTTTTCAAAATCGGACTGCCCTGTGGCATTCTCTCCTGCCGGGCTGCGTCCGAAGAGCACCGTCTGCGGTATGCCCGTAACCGCCGAGAGCATATTGCAGGTCATGTCCGTTATATCCTTTACGCCGGACATCGGCAGCGTCTTGAAATCGTAGTCCTCGCCGTCGGCATCTATCGCCATTGTGTTTATGATGCTCCGGGAGGTGTCGATACCGAGAAGCCTCTGGAGTATCTTGTCCTCGCCCTCGTCCGTTGCCAGTAGGTTGGAGAGATTGCGCATCTTGTAGATAGCCTGCACCGACCGCTCCAAGAGCCTAACGCCGTCCTCATGGGAGGTGATGCATTCGCGCAGGGCTTTCTTTATCTTCTCGTACTCGGGTATACCCCAGTAGCGGTATATGCTGTTCGTCGTCTGCTCCGGCACGCGCCCGTTCCTGAATACGAGGCAGCGCGTATAATGCACCTTAAACGAGCCGTAGACGCTGAATACATTGTAATGTTCCGGCTGGCCGTAAGGCAGACCGCTCCGCATGGAGTCCTCGAAATGGAAATTGTAGAGCCCGGTATAGTCGGCTTGCACGATTGCCCTTTCGAACACCCGCAGCTCTGCTATCCTGCGCACCCGCTTCCAATCGAGCGGATCTTCAAGCCCGCCTCCGTCGTCCACCAGCATTACGATGATTGAGCCGCCGTATAGCCGCGCCCATTTCTCTGCTGTCGTGAATTTATCCTCGAAATCCAGCTCGTCCAGCCTGTCCTCGATGTACTCCGAGATGTCCTCGTCCCCGTAATCGATATCAAGACCGTGTTTTACTGCCTCCTCGGCTGGTCTGTCTATTATCTTTGTGAACAGGCCGTTGCCCTCATACAGCCGTATCAGCTCAAGGTCTGATGTGATAGGCTCCTGGTCAAATCTGTACGCCGTAGAGCTGTCCTGGCTCGTTCCGATCTTGGTAAGCATATTTGTGTAGGAGTCTTCCCTGTATTCCTGCTTGCCGTCTATTATGGCATTCCCGCGTGCGTTGCGGCTGTAGTCCGCTATGCTTGCGATCTTGTCCTCGTCCATAGCCCTCATCTCCTTTCTGCAGCGTACAGGCTGCTGTATTTTTGCCCTTAGTTATTGTCTTCGGTCATCACAATAGATTGTCGATGTTGAAATCGTCGTCGGTCAGCTCCGCGAATGCATCCGAGGAAGCATCGACCATATCGTCGTGCTTTGACTCCGGGAATGACTCAAGCTGCGAGAAATATGCGTCGTTCCAATCTGCCAAAAGCACCTGTACATTTCCGTTTTGCCATTGTGCGGCCA
>CAVJQN010000244.1:0-2373 GCA_963651635.1 Agathobacter sp. | reverse complement strand
GCATATCCTGTGCACTGACTGCCTTTGACATAGTCGCATCCAGCGCCGCCTGCTTTACACGGATTATCGCATCTGCCGCGGCCTGTCTGAGATCCTCCGTCTGCATCTCCAGCGGACTGTTCATCGCCCTTACAGCCTCTTTCTGCGCCTCCGGATCGTCAGCGTAGTCGTCGATAAGAGATGCCGGACTTCTCCCCGGCTCCATCGCGTAGAGGCTTGCCGCAAGCTCCCGGTATATGCCCTCTGTATATTCGCTCTCGTCCAGATAGCCTCTTATCACGGGTATCGCCTCAGGCGTCTGCGCCATATATGCTATGATCAGCCTCTGTGCGGCGGTCAGTCCGTCATCCGTCTTCTTCCTTCTGTCAGTACCCCTTGACTGCGCGCCGTCTCCGACATATCCGCGGCTTCCCAGAGAGTTGACGGAGCGTTTGAGATCGGCGAAATCTATACCGAATCTGTCGGCGCATGCCTTGATATAGTTTTCTCTCTCCAGTACATCCGTAAACTGCGTCAGGCGGTTGCGTACCTCGCGTTCAAATGCCGTCTTCTGCTCAGGATCGCTCATGTCGTAGTCTCTTCTTTGCACACTCAGATCCCAGATAAATGCATTCTCCGCCTCGGATATCCTCTTGTCGTACTCCTGCGCACCCAGTGCCTTGATGAACTCGTCCGGATCCTTGTACGGCTTCATATTGATCACCTTGGCAGATATCCCGGCCTCACGCAATATCGGTATGGCGCGTCTTGCCGCCTTGATGCCCGCTCCGTCAGAGTCATATGTCAGCACCACCCGCTTGACGTACCGACGTATGATGCTCGCGTGTCCCTCTGTGAGGGAGGTACCCAGCGAGGCGACGGCATTGGTATATCCCGCCTGATGCAAGGTGATGACATCCATATATCCCTCGCACAGCAGAAAATAGTCCTTGCGGCTGCGTCGGGCATAGTTCAGTCCGTACAGGGTATGACTCTTGTCAAACAGTCTCGTCTCCGGCGAATTCAGATACTTGGGCTCTCCGTCGCCCATGACTCGCCCCCCGAAGCCTATCACACGATTATTGATATCCATGATGGGAAACATGGCGCGGTTCCAGAACTTGTCTCTCGCACCCTTTTCCTCTATCGTCACCAGACCCGACTTGCTCAGCAGCTCGTCATCATATCCGTCGGTCTTCAGGAACTTATACAGCGTTCCTGATGCCGTCGGCGAGTAGCCGAGCCCGAAATGCTTGATCGTATCCATAGACAGACCGCGCCCGGTGAGATACTCCATCGCTCTCCTGCCCTTGTCGCTCATCAATGTATGGTAGTAGAACTCCGCAGCCTTTTTGTTTACCTCCAGCAGACGCGATATCTCATCCCTGCGCTCCCTGACCTCCTTCGGATCCTCGGTTGACTTCGGCAGAGCGATACCGGCTCTCTGTGCCAGATATTTCAGGGATTCCTCGAAGGTATAGCTCTCGTAGAGCTTCAGAAAGGTAAATACATTGCCGCCTGCCCCGCATCCGAAGCAGTAGAACATCTGCTTGGAGGAGGACACGGTAAATGACGGCGTCTTCTCGTTATGAAACGGGCACAGCCCGACGTAGTTGGCGCCTCTTCTCTGGAGCTTTACATACGAAGAAACGATATCTACGATATCGTTCGCATTGCGTACCTTGTCTATTATCTCCTCGGAATAAAATGCCATATCGCCTAAGCCCCCGTGAGTGCAAGTATAGCACATCCGGCGTAGCAGGGGTATGAGATATCGCTCGCGATCCCACAGATACAGGCGATACTCATCGTTTGTCCGAGTATCGCCTGCGCTTTGTAATGCCTGTTTAATTGGCAAATGCTTTATCTTAAGCTGCTCACTCCGCGATATACGCTCCGTCCGCCCCTACGAGACATCCGTCGGGGGTGAGAGTTGCTGCGTACATCGATCCGAGCGGACGCAGAGCTGCTATGTTCAGATATATCCACTTGCCCGTCGACGGATCCTGATAGTAGGTTCCGTTGTGCATCTCCGAGAAGTAGTAGTACTTACCGTCGATGAGGCTCCATGCGGTATGCATCTTGCCGTTTGCCGGATCAAGATAGTACCAGCAGTTATCTACCGGGGTATACAGCCAGCCCTTCTGCATACCGTTGTTTACATCGCAGTAGTACCAGCAGCCGCTTTGGGCGTCATATACCCAGTCACTTACCATGCGTCCGTCAGCATCAAATGCGTACCACTTCCCGCCGGTCTTGACCCATCCAACATACATCGTCGTAGTACCGTCTTCGTTCGTCTCCTGTCTGCCGCGGGCATAGGAGCCGTTCGTATACTCAAACCGCCAGCCCTTGCTGTCCTGATGCCATGTACCGCTCACACCCGAGTCAGAG
>CAVJQN010000243.1:0-2382 GCA_963651635.1 Agathobacter sp. | reverse complement strand
GTCATATACCATGTGACCATCATAAGCAAAACCATACTTTACATTCTTGATAGTCTTCGGCTTATACTCATAATCATTATCGTCTTCGTTGCAATACTTCTTGCCGTTTGAACCGAAGTAGAACCAGTAATCATAATCATCATCATCACCCTCATACTTCAGAGCCGGCTGATCATCATGAACTCTGATCTGCTTCCAGTTGCTGATAACCAGCGCGCCGTCATTAGCCTCACCGGCATAGTATACAGCTTCCTTCCAGTCAGTCGTGTCATCGTCCTTGTCAGCCATCTCATAGTCGCCGCCGGTCACCTTATCTTTGATCCAGCCGAACAGCATCTTGCCTTCATTGTCGAAGATGTACGTCTGACCGTTGATAGACTTCTTTACATTCTTGTAAGCCTTACCTGAAGACTGGAAGTAGTACCAGATAGTATCCTCGAAATCCTCGTCATCGTCGGTATTCTCAACTTCCTTCCAAGCGTTGCGAACCATAGCGCCCGTCTCGTCTACATAGTACCAGTTGTCCTCGTACTCTACGAGCTCATCGGAAGCCAGATATCCGTCGTCGTTCAGGTAATAATAGTTGTTACCTGTGTACGTTTTCGGGCTTTCCACTATACTGGCCTCTAAAGGAGGTATCCCCGTACAAGAAGCAAGCATTTCGCAAAAAGCAAAGCCACTTAAACCAAAGCAAAACATCATGAAAGGACGATATTATGGCTGACAACACATTCAATAACACGGCATTGTCCGATATCACTCTCGCCGAGTACTGCACCGAGCGGCTGGCCCGCATAGCGCTTGACATCAAGCCGTCGTCTCTGCTCGCATATGAAAAGAAATACCGTCGGATCAATGCCGAGCTGGGGCACAAGCGTGTGCGCGATATCACACGTCAGGATATCTTCAGGCTGCGCGAGTCACTGGCTAAGACCCTGTCCCCGTCTACGGTCAATTACTATATCTCGCTGCTGAATACCACGCTCAACGATGCCATAGCGGACGATATCATCACCAAAAATCCCGCATTCAGAGTGAAATATATCAAAAACGATCGGCCAAAGGCGACAGAGACCAATCACCGGGCTCTCACGCAAAAGGAGCAGGAGGTGCTCTTTGACTATCTCAAGAGACACGATTCATGGTACTATGAGCTGTTCGCATTTCAGGTGCTGACCGGTATGCGCATCGGCGAATGCTGCGCTCTCAGGTGGCAGGATATATCAGGCGGCTTTATCCATGTACATGCGACCATGTCGCAGGTAAGCGTCGGGGAGTATACCGTGTCGCAGACCACCAAGACAGCCGCGGGCAGGCGCGATATCCCGGTCAACAGTGATGTCGAGGCCATACTCAAGCGGCAGCGTGCCAAGCTGGCCAAAGCCTTCGGGCTTGCGGCAGTCGCGCAATGCTGCCATGTATTTGTCCCGCAGAGAGACTTCACCGTCCTGCTGCGTCCTACAAATGTAAACTGCTCTCTGCGTTGGACGATAGGGAGAATGAACGCAGAGGGCATAGCCTTCGCGCCTCTGAGCACACATGCGCTGCGCGATACCTTCGCTACCAGATGCATCGAGCAGGGTATGCAGCCGCTCACGCTGTCCAAGCTGATGGGGCATACCAAGATAGCCATGACCATGGATCTGTATGCTCATGTCATGCAGGACACAAAGGTGGACGCTATGATGGCTATACATATACCGGTTTGATTTCATGTTCGCAAAAAGCACCTCCTGACATGGGCGTCAGGCCGGTGCTTTTTTCTGATGTATAGGTCTGTCCTGATACTGCTTTGGCTCTACCGGGGACCGGTCGTCAGACCGGGCTTGAGCTCGCCGTCGCTGCTGTAGTTGGCGCTGGTGGATGTAGATGTAGTCGTCGGCCCGCCGGATGTAGTAGATGTGGTCGTCGTAGTCGTTGTAGTAGATGACGGATTGACCACACCCGTGCCCGGGCCGTAGTTGGAGGAGTCCGTAGCAGACTTCGTCCCAGTGGGGCCGGAGTTCGTGCTGATCTCTGTCGGCGACGTGTTGGCGCTGGTCGGCTTGGTCGGGGATGTGGTCGACGTAGTCGTGGTAGTCGTTCCCGTCGTACTGCCGCCCGCTGCGACAGCTGCGCTTGATGTACCGACAGAGGTCACAGTCCGCTTCACCGGCGTCACGGCGCTCACGCCTGTCGTACCTGATGTGCAGACACCATTTGCGCCGAAGGTATATGAGGCATTGTTGATGGTAATGGTCTGGTTGGCCGTCATCTTGCCGTCGCTGCCGAGGTAGAAGTACTGGTTGTTGACGATGATCCAGCCCGTCAGCTTATGTCCGTTGCCGTCGAAGTAGTAATATGCGCCGTCGATGAGCTTCCACTCATGACTCATATATCCCT
>CAVJQN010000242.1:1888-2384 GCA_963651635.1 Agathobacter sp. | reverse complement strand
GCTTAAATCAATGGAGGATTGCCATTCTTAGTGCTTTCGGTTACGACCCCCTTAGAGTGCCCTTGCTGCAAGCATTAGATGGTTGTCCTTGAGGCTTACTATAATCGCCAGCGCGTATCTCTTGAAAAAATGTACGAGAAAGTCATATCCAAATCTCGTGGAAGGCGTTCATCAGCATGACCTCTCCCTGCGTGCATGATTATGCTACAATCCTCCGTGAGGAGGAGTCAGCATGAAATACAACATCAAAGAAATACGCGCAAAGTATATGAACAATCCACCCGAGGGAATGACTTCCAAGGACATTCGCAACATGAGCGAGGAAGCCCTTCTGGATATGGATTATTTTCTAAATGAAGAAGAAACAGACGATAAGATCGGAGAAGAAGATTTTTATATCCTCTGAACAATACATCGTCCATTCTGCGTGCCCGCCTCCGTGCGGGCCAATTTTAATCAGTGAGTTCTCCGTAGGAGAACTTTCCTAAAAAGAGAA
>CAVJQN010000242.1:0-1878 GCA_963651635.1 Agathobacter sp. | reverse complement strand
GATGTGTTCGGAGCCGTACAGGTCAGGCGTATGACACCTGATGATGTAGGCTTATCACCTCGCCTGTTTAAAAAGCAATCGACTTGGCACTCAGATACCAGTTGAGGGCAAAATAACATCTGCCCACGGTTATATTTTCATGAGTCTGCTCGATATGCGCATCTCACAGGCTTTACTGCTTGCTCTGCAGGTACTTATGAATAGATGCTGCCGCTCTGCGTCCTGCTCCCATCGCGAGTATGACTGTCGCCGCACCCGTCGCCGCGTCACCTCCTGCGAATACGCCCTCGCGGCTCGTAGCTCCGGTCTCGGGATCCGTGACTATACACTTCTTGCGGTTGGTGTCCAGCCCCTTTGTATTGGACGGTATCAGCGGATTGGGAGATGTACCCAGCGACATGATGACCATATCGCAATCCATCTCGTACTCACTGCCCTCTATCGGATGCGGGCTCCTTCTGCCGGATGCGTCCGGCTCGCCCAGCTCCATCTTGACCAGCCTGACGCCTCTCACCCATCCGTTCTCATCCGCCAGTATCTCGGTCGGATTTTGCAGGAGGTCGAAGATGATGCCCTCGTTCTTGGCATGCTCTATCTCCTCACGTCTGGCGGGCAGCTCCTCGTCGCCTCTTCTGTATACGACATGCACCTCCGCTCCCAGACGCAGCGCGGTTCTTGCCGCATCCATGGCGACATTGCCTCCGCCGCATACCACGACTTTCCGGCCGCATGTGATCGGCGTATCATAGTCCTCTCTGCACGCCTTCATCAGATTGCTTCTGGTCAGGAACTCGTTCGCCGAGAACACGCCGTTGCTCTGCTCACCCGGTATACCCATGAACATCGGAAGTCCGGCGCCGGATCCGATGAATACGGCATCGTAGCCCTCCTTGTCCATCAGCTCGTCTATCATGACGGTCTTGCCGACGATGACATCCTTCTCTATCTCTACTCCGATATCGAGAACAGTCTGCACTGCGGGCTTTACTACCGCATCCTTGGGCAGACGGAACTCCGGTATGCCGTACATCAGCACGCCGCCCGCCTCATGGAGTGCCTCAAATATCTTTACCGTATATCCCAGCTGATTGAGATCGTACGCACATGCCAGTCCTGCGGGGCCGGAGCCGATGACAGCGACCTTCTTGCCGTTCTTCTGCGCGGGCGGATCGATGGCCACCCCGTGCTCTCTCGCCCAGTCAGCCGTAAATCTCTCCAGCTTGCCGATAGCTACCGGCTGGCTCTTGATGCCTCGTATGCATACGCCCTCGCACTGCGTCTCCTGCGGACATACACGACCGCATATCGACGGGAGCGAGCTTGCCTCGCTGATGATGCTGTATGCCTTGGCAAATTCCTTATCCGTCAGCGCCTTGATAAATCCGGGTATATCTATGGATACGGGGCAGCCCTCCACGCACTTGGGCTTCTTGCAGTTCAGACATCTGGAGGCTTCAAGGAGAGCCTCCTCCTCGTTATATCCGAGGCATACCTCATCAAAGTTGTGTGCGCGTACCTGCGGATCCTGCTCTCTCACCGGAACTCTGTCGATATTTACTGCCATTATTTATCACCTCCGCAATGTCCGCATCCGCCATGATGAGTCTCGCCCTCCTGAAGTCTGAGCATGGCTCTTCCCTCTTCTGTCTTATATATCTGTGAACGCTTCATCGCCTGATCGAAGTCCACCAGATGTCCGTCGAACTCCGGCCCGTCCACACATGCAAACTTCACCTCTCCGCCTACCGTCAGACGGCATGCGCCGCACATTCCCGTGCCGTCCACCATGATGGGGTTCATGCTGACGATAGTGGGGATGCCCAGCTTCTTGGTCAGCAGGGTCGTGAACTTCATCATCACCATCGGTCCTATCGCTAC
>CAVJQN010000241.1:0-2388 GCA_963651635.1 Agathobacter sp. | reverse complement strand
CTTCGGAGGAGAAAGTGCAGTCCTAAAGCTCCAGTTCAACTATGCCGTATATGACGCGACCGGGAGCTTTGCGGGACACATAGATCTGGTCACAAATGCAGGGGAGCTCAGACTTGAATATACCATCACCATACGCACGGACAAAAACGGGGAGTTTTTGAGCGAGCTGGAGTCCGTCGATGATTTTGAAAAGATAGTGCGCGCGGACGAGAGCGCGGCATTAAAGCTATTTCAGTATAAAAATTTTACGGATGCTGCTTTCATGCGCGATGCGCGGACGGCCATGCTGTACGGCGCATTTTCGGGGAGACCTGATAAGGCGCTTGCCATGCGGCAGTTTGTGCTTGCCGTGAAGAAATATGTCAACGGCGATGGTGCAAATGTCACAAATGAAGGTACGAAAACCATAGTTGACGGAGCTGCGGCAAGCTCCATCGACAGCGAGAACAGCCGCGATACGGCAATTACATCCGCTGAGGCAGCGGATCCTGAGACTGCGCAGACCTCTGACATCCCGGCTGCATTTGACCTGTATGATACATCCGGCACGCGGCATCACAGCCTGAGATACTATATCGCGGGCTATTGCAGGAGCCGCCTGAGCTATGAGACGGGAGACTGCAAGGATACCGGGCTGCTGAGGCAGATGAGCGATATACTCGATGCCGCGTCGGAATATGAGCCGGAGCAGCCGTTTATCACGCTGCTTAAGGCGGAGAACAGACTGCTGGCGGGAGATACGGCGCATGCCTTAGAGATACTTGGCAGCGTCAAGGAAAGGATACAGAACAACAGGCAGCGTTTTCTTGATGAGTATTTCCTGCTTGAGTATATAAATTGCAGGATAAACGGCGACAGCTCCAGACGCGCCTCCTATATCCGGCTGCTCTACAAGTTCATCACCGAGGAGAAGAAGAACCACCTGTTCGCATATCTTGTACGGACGGATGATACGCTCAAAAAGGACAGCGCGGCATTTCATAATCTGATGCACAGCCTCTATGATGCGGGATACAGATCTCCGTTTCTGTATCTTGAATATGTGCGCTTCTTAAACGAGCATCCGGACTATCTGCATGATCCTACTGAGCTGGATGTGAATGCTCTTTTCTTCGGATGCAGACATGATCTGCTCTCCGACCGCCTGATATCGGAGCTGACGGATCGCGCATCGCTGCTCAAGCTCAGCAGCATACTTTATTATCCGATATTTACGAGTCTGTATAAAAGAACGCAGAGTCCAAAGCTCCTTCAGGCGATATGCTCCACTCTCATACGGGCTGACAGGCGCGATACGGCATGTCACCACTGGTATGCGGCGGGAGTAGATGCCAAGGCTCAGATCAACGGGCTGTATGAATACTATCTGTATACGATGCCGCGCGGGGAGGATACGATAGCCGACGATGTGCTGGCGCATTTCTCCGGTCAGGACAATCTGGACGCGGCGACACGCGCCAGACTATATGCATATGTGGTCAGGCACAAGGATACTCAGAGCCTGATATATCGTGTATATGAGCCCAAGATAAGGACATTTGCGCAGGCGTCGATCAGGGAACGGCGCATGAGCGGCGATCTGATAGTGATATACCGCCAGCTTCTGGCATCCGATGCGGAACCGGAGGACTGCTGTGAACATCTGCCGGAGATACTGAGCACATGCAGGTATACCGCAGAGGATGCGACGGCGCGCTCCATGGTGGCGCTCTATCCGCAGCTGAGGCATGAGCAGGTATTTTCGGCGGACGAGAGCCGCAGTGCGTACATACCCGTGATATCGCAGGATATGATAGTGCTGGTGCAGGATGCATACGGCAACCGCTACTGCGACAGAGAGCTGACCTGCGAGAAGCTCTTCGACGAGAAGCGGCTGATGGACATATGCCGATTCAGATGTCCTGATGATATGATAGTGCAGCTCATCACCGTGGATGAACTCGTAAAAAAGAGCGATCTGCAGGAGGATGAGATACATATGCTGGAGCATGCCGCAGAGGCGCTGCCGCTGTCGGAGCAGTACAAGCTGAGCATAGACCGCAGGCTGATAGACTTCTATGACAGTGAGCGTGCCGCACAGTTCCGCTCCGGATATATGCAGGCTATCAGCAAGGCGCAGCTTGACCGCGCGTACAGGTGCAGACTGACTGGCGCGCAGATACGGGCGGGTCTGTATCAGGAGGCATTTGCCGGCATATGCATGGACGGCTTTGATGATGTGGACAGCAATCTGCTGCGCGAGATGTGTACAAGGCTCATACTGAACGGCAGCATAGGTCATCAGGAGCATCTGCTGCAGGTCGCATATGAGACATTGCGCAGGGGATGCTTTGACAAGATAGCACTGGACTATCTGTGCGAGCACTACAACGGCGCATCCGCGGATAT
>CAVJQN010000240.1:0-2391 GCA_963651635.1 Agathobacter sp. | reverse complement strand
GGCGCAGGAGACGCTGTAGTTAATAAGAAACCGGGGAGCATATTCCTGTGCGCCCCGGTTTTATATGTGGTTTTTCTGTTTTATTCGCCTGCGAGTTGCCTGAACTTCTTTTCTGTCAGCTCTATGAAGCTCTTGGCAATCTTGCTGACATATCGGCTCGAGTTGTACCCGATAGCGACCGTATCTATATAGCGGTTGCCGGGGAAGGGAAGTATCACGACCTTTTTGTCTGTTTCGGGATTTTCATGGCTGCAGACAGTATACGGGCTCTTGAGATATATCTCGGGCACTACGGCTATGCCGAGACCCTCGGTAGCAAGGACAAATGCCGTCTGGATATTCTGCGTCTCCATGACGATATGCGGAGAGACGCCGTTGTAGGTGAACTCGCGCAGCATGAGCGAGCGTATGCGGTCGTGCTCCTTGAGCATGACAAACGGGAAGTCTTTGAAGACCTTGAGATCGGGCTTTTTGTGATATTCCTCGATGACCTTATCTGCATCTTCCCCGAAATGCTCTGCTATGAGGGAGCGCGGAACAGCCAGATATGCCTTCTCGCGTATAAGATTGGTAGTAACTGCCGAGTCCAGAGAGAACGGCGCGTACTCGAGCAGCAGATCTATCTGTCCCTTTTCAAATGCCGCCTCAAGCGCCTCGGTAGTACCCTCGGTGACACGCAGCGTCACATGCGGATATATACGCTGGAAGTCCGGCAGCAGGAGCGGGAGCACGGCCTGACCGCGGGAGAAGGATATGCCGATGCGCAGCTCGCCTCGCTGGTTGTCATTGATATCATTGAGCAGATTGGCTGTCTCCTGATTGATATCCAGTATCCTGACCGCGGAGTCGTAAAAGCAGCGTCCCGACGGAGTCAGCTCAAAGCCGTTCTTGCGGTCGAAGAGGCTGCAGGTCAGCTCCTGCTCCAGACGGCTGATCTGGTTGCTGAGAGCCTGCTGAGTGATGCCGAGAGACTCGGCAGCGCGGGTTATATTACGCTCCTTGGCTACCGTTATAAAGTATTCAAGATTCTGAAAGTTCATATGCTACCCCTGCAAAGTTGATACGGGTTGCTACGCGCGTAACGCTCCCGCGACCTTAGTATCAATATATCGTTCATTTGTGGAATTTACAACAAGAAAAAGATTGTTGTTTACCGGTGGTGCCCACATTTACTTTTCTGTAGCGGTTTGGCGCGTCTGGTGCTATACTAAAGCCCGCGTACTATGTTGATTTTAACCGATATTCGGGCTCGTATGGATACTGGACGGACGGGTCTGCGGCACTGTCACGGGAGGCATGATTATGTGGAATCTTATCGCCGATACCAGCTGCGATCTCTTTGATTTCGAGGATCAGGAGCATCAGATCAGCTTCAGGACGATACCATTTAAGATAAGCTTTAAGGAAGAGGAGCTGGTGGACGATGAGCATCTCGATATCGGACATCTGGTTGACCTGATAGATACCGCCAAGGAGGCGGGGAAGACGGCATGCCCGTCGCCCGGTGAGTGGCTGCACTATTTCGAGCAGCAGGGGCAGGCGCTGGCATTTACCATATCTCAGAATCTCTCGGGCAGCTACAATGCCGCTATGGCGGGGAAGCATATGATCATGGAGCGCTTCTCCGACAAGAAGGTCGATGTCATCGACTCCGGCGGCACGGGCCCGACCAATATCATCATCATCAACCGGGTCATAGAGTGGATCAAGGCGGGATATGATTTTGACAGGATAGTGGAGCTGGCGAAGGATCAGGCGAAGCATACGCATACGGTATTTGCCCTGTGCTCCTACAACAACCTGATCAAGAACGGCCGCGTGACGCCGATAGTGGGCTTTTTCGCGAAGGCGCTCAAGCTCTGGGGCATAGGCACGGACGACGGAGAGGGACGCATCAGACTCAAGGACAGCGCCCGGGGCAATGCAAAAGTCATCGCCTCCATCATCGGAGATATGCGCGAGAGACGCAGCCGCGAGGACAATGAGATCGTCATCTCGCATGTCAACAACCCGCAGCTGGCACAGCAGCTCAAGGATACCATAGTAAGAGAGCTCGGCATTGCAGCCGAGAGGATCAGCATATACACGACCAGAGGACTGGACTGCTTCTACGCGGAGAGAGGCGGGGTCATCGTAGGATACTGACGGATGGTCTGATATGCGGAGGATATTATGCTTTTTGATGAGGTAAAGAAGAGACGCACATTTGCGATTATATCGCACCCGGACGCGGGCAAGACGACGCTCACGGAGAAGTTCCTGCTGTACGGCGGAGCGATCAATCTGGCAGGCTCGGTCAAGGGCAAGAAGACGCAGAAGTACGCGGTCTCCGACTGGATGGATATAGAAAAGGAGAGAGGTATCTCGGTCACCTCCTCGGTGATGCAATTC
>CAVJQN010000239.1:0-2448 GCA_963651635.1 Agathobacter sp. | reverse complement strand
AGATCAGGTCTGTCTTATCCACATAGTAAAAGTCCTCCTTGCGGAGCTTTTCAAAGTCATCCAGACCTATCGGAAGTTTTTGTGTGCTCATAGCATCACCTCCTCTTCATCTCAAGCTGTCCTCCGCTCTGATATCGCGCTCATTAACGCGCGGTATCTACTTCCTCCCCAGAAACTCCTCATACCTGTCACATATCCCCTCGACATCGTCACCGAACGTGACCTGCCTGCCGTGATCCAGCCACAGCACCTTGCTGCACAGCTCGCGTACCTGATTCAACGAGTGCGACACCAGTATCGTAGTCGCGCCGGAGTTCAGTATCTCCCGCATCTTGGCCTCGCTCTTCTTGCGAAAAGCCCCGTCGCCCACCGACAGCACCTCGTCCAGTATCAGTATATCCGGCTGCACCAGACTCGCTATGGAAAATGCCAGACGACTCTTCATGCCTGATGAAAGCTGCTTGAACGGCCTGTCCTCAAAGTCCTTAAGCTCTGCAAACTCGATGATATGATCATACATCTCGTTCATAAATCTACGAGTATATCCCAGCATCGCCCCGCGCAGATATGTGTTCTCCCGTACCGTCAGCTCCGCGTCAAAGCCGCTTGCCAGCTCCAGCAGTGCCGCTATAGTCCCCTCGCGCCGCACCTCTCCCATCGTAGGCTTCATGATGCCGGATATGGCCTTGAGCAGCGTGGACTTGCCCGCACCGTTGGTTCCGATGATGCCAAGCATATCTCCTCTCTCCAGTGAGAAGGTGATATCCTTGTCCGCCCAGAACTCCTTGACCTGATAGTCCTTGCGCAGCTTGCGTATCACATACTCTTTCAGTCCTATATCCTTGAAGTCTCCGGTGATATATCTGATGGAGACATTATCCACTTCCAGTATACTCATACCTTCCTCACATATAATACAGAAACTCTGTATTGTATTTCCTGTATGTCCAGCACCCCAGCGCCAGCACCACCGCCACGTCAAACATCATCAGCAGATGAAACTGCACTGACGGTATCGTAGCCTCTATGACTATCTTACGGAAATACCTGATAAAAAGATATACCGGATTGGCCAGAAATGCATACTGTGCGGTCTCGCTGTACTTGTCGATGGTATAGAAGATGGCCGACATATACATGAGCAGCTGAGTGAAGATGTTCCACAGGTACTGCATATCTCTGAAGAAAACAAACAGCGCCGACAGTATCATCCCTACGCCGATGTTGAACAGCAGCAGCATACCGATAGGATACAGCAGCAGCACGAACTTCCATGTGAACGTGATATGATCCAGCACGCAAAATATAAAGAAGATACCCAGCGTCAGCAGGAAGTTGATAAAGGTCTGTACGTTTTTGGAAAGCAGGAATAGGTATTTGGGCGCAGTCACCTTGGTGAATATGCCTGCATTGCCCATGATAGCCTGCATGCCCTGCGTCGTGGACTCTTTGAAGTACGAAAATATCAGGTTGCCGCAGAACAGGTATGTCGTATAGTGAGGGGTCGTTCTTCCAAAGAACTGCGTGAACACGATCCGCATGACCAGCAACATCATAAGCGGGGACAGCATACTCCACGCCATCCCCAGCACCGTGCGTTTATATTTCTTTTTGAAGTCTCTCTTGACCAGCTCCTCGAGAAGGAAGTGGTATCTGGCTATTCTGGTATTATGCATTGATGCTGCTCCTTATGATTTTTCCGCACATTCCAGCGCGGCTGCGATCACCGCATCCATATCGTAGTACCTGTACTCGCCCAGTCTGCCGCCGAAGATGATCTTCTTCTCTGCCTCGGCCAGTGCTTTGTACTCTGCATACAGCCTGCTGTTCCTCTCGTCATTGACGGGATAGTATGGCTCATCACCGGGCTTCCATTCGCTGGAATACTCCCTGCTGATGACCGTCTTAGGCTGTGTGCCGAACTCGAACCACTTATGCTCGATGATGCGCGTCCATGGCGTCTCCCGATCGGTATAATTTACAGCAGCATTGCCCTGAAAATTGGGTTTGTCCAGCACCTCTGTCTCAAATCGGACGCTTCGGTATTCCAGATTGCCGAGACGATAGCCGAAATATGCGTCGATAGGCCCGGTATACAGAACCTTGTCCGCCAGAGCATCCAGAGCTTCCTTCTGCTGCAGATAGTCCACATTCAGCCGCACCGGCACATTTCCCAGCATATTGGCCACCATCCTGGTATAGCCGCCGATCGGGATGCCCTGATAGAGTGCGTTGAAATAGTTGTTGTCAAAGGTCAGCCGGACAGGCAGACGCTTGATGATAAAGCTTGGCAGCTCTGTGCAGGGACGCCCCCACTGCTTTTCTGTATAGCCCTTGATCAGCTTTTCGTAAATATCAGTGCCGACCAGACTGATGGCCTGCTCTTCCAGATTCTTCGGCTCTGTGATGCCTGCGGCCTTACGCTGCTGCTCAATCTTCGCCGCGGCC
>CAVJQN010000238.1:0-2470 GCA_963651635.1 Agathobacter sp. | reverse complement strand
GATAGCAGCCCGTGATTGACAAATGCACTAAACTCACACAGCGTAATAGACTTGTGTTCATTAAGTGCTCTGCGGTTGCAAAGTGAGAGCGTATGTCTCCCACCGTTTCACATCCCGCGCAGCTGCACGCCCGGTATATACGGTCTCACCGCGTCCGCCAGCTCCTGCATCTCCTCCGGGGAAAATGCGCCCAGCCCGCTCCCTATCACGTACTCACTGTCCTCATATCCCTGCAGAAAGTAGTGCGGCGCGCCTGCCAGCCACTCTCCTATCCCGGTCATATCCTGCGGCGTATGCAGTCCCCTGACCACGGTCGTCCTGTACTCGCAGTAGAAGTCCGGATGATCCTGAGCATACAACCGCAGCATCTGCGCCGAACGCTCTATCCTGCCGAAGTCAAAGCCGCCCGCCTTTATTCCCGCTGCCGGCGTATAGCTGTTCTCAAAGGACTTGTCATCCGCTGCCGATATCTCCAGCCCTGCCGCCCGCGCATATCCTCCCGGCGATGACTTGATATCCATCGCTACCGCGTCCAGCAGCCCTGCATCCAGCAAAGCCGCCAGTACATCGGGCAGGTATCCGTTTGTATCCAGCTTTATCTTGTATCCCAGCTCTCTGAGCTTCCTGATAAATATATCAAGATCCCTGTTCAGCGTCGGCTCACCGCCTGTGATGCAGACACCCTGCAGGACATTTCTCCGTCTTTTGAGAAAATCCAGCAGCCAGCCCTCGTCTATCACCGGCTCGCCGTCGGGAGAGAGCACCCGACTCCCGTTCTGACAGAACGGACATCTGAAATTGCAGCCTCCCGTAAAGAGCGTACATGCCGTATGCCCCGGGTAGTCAAGGAGCGTCAGCTTGCTGATACCGTGTATCCTCATGTCATCTCCGCCATATCCTCAAACCGGCAAAACAGCTCCCCCGCAGATATGCTCTTACCTGCGCCCGCTATCCGCCCTGATGCACTCACTGCTTTATATCCAAGTGTATACCGGCGGAGCTCAGCTCCGGCTCTGCGCATATCCTATGATCTCGCTCGCATTTGTATACTTACGCGCCTGTCCGCCGCTGACCACCACCAGTGTGGGAGCGGTCATTATCTCAAAGTCGCTCACCAGAGCAGTATTCTCCGGCGCCGCCGCATCGACCTCCGTCAGCTCTATGCCGTCCAGCACGTGATTGGTCTTGAGCATGCTGCACATCGGGCATGTCTGCGTCGTGAAGAAGAACACGCGCTCCGCATCTGCGCTGTCTGACGCTCCGCCTGCCGCGCTGCCTGATGCATCGTCTGCCGCTCCGACTGCTTCGTCTGCTTTCTCTGCTCCGACCTCCGGGATATCTAACCTTCCGCCTCGGGCACCGGCATGTAACATCCCGCCCTCGGCAGCATCCGGCGCTTCTCCCGCCGCTTTGCCCGCACTCGGCGACGCCTCTCCCGCATATACATCCATATATCTTATAGATGCATTTTTCAGAAAATCCTGCTTTGCCGCGGCATAGCTGGACTTGATATCATAGGACTTCCTGTCGAGGAACTCCTGCAGCTTGCCGTCGTTCCAGTTGCCGACCGGTCTGTAATATCCCGTGATGCGCGAGTAGACCTCCGTCTTCCTGCCGCAGTGCGGGCATATCTTCTGCTCGCCGTCCAGATATCCGTGCTCCTCGCATATCGAGTAGACCGGACTGAGCGTGAAATACGGCAGCTTATAGTTCTCCGCCACCGTCCGCACGAGCTGCATCGCCGCTCTCCAGTCCGGGAGCTTCTCGCCGAGGAAGCAATGGAATACCGTGCCGCTGGTATATTTCGTCTGCAGTCCGTCCTGTATATCCAGCGCGTCAAATACATCGTCCGTAGCGCCCACCGGCAGATGAGACGAGTTCGTATAGTAGGGAGTCTCTCCCGGCTTTCCTGCCGTGATGATCTGCGGATAGAGCGCCCTGTCATGCTTTGCAAGGCGGTATGCCGTGGACTCGGCTGGAGTAGCCTCGAGATTGAAGAGATTGCCGTACTGCTCCTGATAGTCCGAGAGCTTCTCTCTCATGAAGTCCAGCACCTTCTCCGACCATGCCGCGGACTGCGGATCCGTCAGATCCTTTCCTATCCATGACGCGTTCAGGCACGCTTCGTTCATGCCGACCAGACCTATCGTCGAGAAATGATTGACAAAGCCGTCCGGAAGATAGCGCCTCGTGTACGGGTAGAGACCCATGTCCATATATTTGTTGATGACCTTGCGCTTGATATCCAACGCCCGCGCGGAGATGTCCATCATATACTCCAGACGGCGGAAGAAATCCACCTCATTCTTCGCCAGATATGCGATACGCGGCATGTTGATGGTCACGACGCCGATAGAGCCGGTATTCTCTCCCGCGCCGAAGTTGCCTCCGTTCTGCTTCCTGAGCTCACGCAAATCAAGCCTGAGGCGGCAGCACATGGATCTGACATCGCTGGGCTGCATATCACTGT
>CAVJQN010000237.1:0-2477 GCA_963651635.1 Agathobacter sp. | reverse complement strand
TCTGCCCGCCTACCGCGCTTTAAGCTACTGTCTCTGCGCGTTTCTCTCACCCGATCTCTGTCGTCTCTGCTCTGAGCCATTCTCTCTCATCCCCGTCCAGATATGGCGATATCGTCTCCCATACCTGCCTCTGATACGTGTTGTACATGCGTATATCATCCGCCGTCATGACTTCAGGCACCACTGCCGCTCTCTCCAGCGGGCACCATGTCAGCGATGTAAAATGCAGCCCGCCGGCATTTTCAGATGCCGCATCCTCCGCCTCGCACAGCATCAGATTTTCTATCCTGACGCCGAACTCTCCGTCTATATATACTCCCGGCTCGTCGCTCATGATGAGCCCCGGTGCAAATATCGCCTCCGGTATACGTCTTGGCAGCTCGTGCACATATCCCAGATATCCGACACCGTGCCCCGTACCGTGGGCATAGTCGAGACCATGATCCCTAAGCGGCTTTCTGGCTATCTCGTCCAGCCGTCTGCCGACCGCGCGCGCACCGTATATGTCGCCGTCTGCCAGCGCCGCCTGTGTCTGTGCGACCTCATCCGGCGTGATATGCGCATTCAGCAGCCTCAGCATCCCCTGCATGACATATGTATAGTACTGCCTCTGCACCTGTGTCAGATCTCCCAGCGCGATGGTTCTCGTGATATCCGTAGTGCCGTCCAGATACTGCCCGCCGCTGTCTACCACTATAAAGCCCTTGGGCTCCAGACGTATATTGGTCTCAGGCGTCGCCTGATAATGTATCCCGGCGCCGTGAGGACCGTAGCCGTTTATGGTTCTAAAACTCAGCCCTACATATTTGGGATCAGCCTTTCTCATATCGTCCAGCATCCGAGCCGTCTCGATCTCGTCCGGGTAATCCCCCTTTGCCATCATCTGCTTGAGACGGTATATAAATTTCGTCACAGTCACGCCGTCTCTCACATGGCACCGGCGCATATGCTCTATCTCCGAGGCCGTCTTATAGCACTTGGTAAATGCTATGCAATTCGGAGCCAGCCCGTAAGCTCTGACTTCTATGCCGTTCTCTGCCAGATGCTCCTTCACTCCCTCTGCAAAATACTGCTCATCCGCATACAGTATCACTCTGTCAGGCTCTATGCGTATCGCAGACTGAAACTTCGGCGTACACGGATCCTCCCATCCGCTTCCGCGCAGATTGCACAGCCATGCGATGTCGTCCTCACGCATCACGTCCAGTGTGGAGATGCCGTCGGCTCTCATCCTCTCACGCACTCTCTCCAGCTTGCTGCGCACACTGTCCTGTGCATACTCCGCCTCATGAATCCATATACTCTTCTTTTCCATAACCGTGCCCTTTCTTACTTATACTTATACTTATACTTTTCCGCTTATGCTTTCCTGCTTATACTTTCCCGCTTATGCTTTCCTGTGTAGATCCTAGTTCATCTGTCAAAGTTTCCTTCGCCGCCGCCTCACATCTGGTGTCTCACCACCTTGTACTCATCTCCGTCGCGATAGAACGGACACGACCTGTAATGTCCTGCCTGCATCCGGTATACATCGTCCTCGTCCATATCCGCCCCGCAGTAGTATTCCTCATATTCCTCATCATAGGCAAAATATGCGCATGTCTCGCACTGATCCATGTTTGCAGCATCTCCTCCCTGTGCTGTATGATTGCATAATTCAGATTTATTCTGCTTATTGATTGTCGAGGGGTACTACCGCAAGAGTTTTTCCAAGCGGGGCTAATACCTTTAGAATGGTATCAAGCTGGGGGCTTGTATTTCCCTTTTCCATTCTGGCTATAATCGGCTGTTTCACTCCGCTGATCTCCTCGAGTTTCTTTTGGCTCAAGCCCTTTTCCTGTCTTGCTTTAATAATTTCTCCAATAAGAGCAACTCTAAGGTTGCTCTCTGCTACTTCCTCCGGGGTTAAAAGAGTGTCCATATACTCTAAAGCATCTCTTCCAATAGCGTTATTCATACTGCATGCCCCTTTCTATCAAGTCTGCAAGCTCCAGCTTTGCTTTTTCTAGCTCTCTTGCGGGTGTTTTCTGTGTTTTCTTCATAAACTGGTGTAATAATACATAGCTCCCATTTGCCCAGCCTATAAAAAATATTCTATCTCGGAGAGGTCTTAGTTCCCATATTTCGCCGTCAAGATGCTTTATATAAGGCTCTCCTGCCTGTGTTCCGTACTCGCTCAGCACTTTAATATAGTCTCTTATTTTGTTTAGCTTTATACGGCTATCCTTGTCTTTTTTCCGGGCTAATTCCGCTATGTATTCGGCTACTGGCTCGTTGCCCTTCCTGTCTCTGTAAAAAAATATCTTGTGCAAGTTTAGCTTGTCCCCCTCTCCTCGTATATTATACTCATAAGTTATTGTCTCGTTAAGTACTTTTAATACAACAAAAAAGCCATAGACCACTTGGATCTATGACTCCTGCTTACAGGGGAAGAGGGATTCGAACCCCCATCAACGGTTTTGGAGACCGGTATGCTA
>CAVJQN010000236.1:0-2505 GCA_963651635.1 Agathobacter sp. | reverse complement strand
GACATCGCGAGGCTGGCGGAGAAGTTTTCTCTGGAGACGGACGATGAGTATATGCATATCGAGTACATCGGAGAGCCGTATCTCATAGAGAGAGCGACAGGTACAATTTATATGAAGACTGCATATGCCGCGCCGGATAATGCTGAGCAGGAAGCCGATGTTACTGAATACAGCATGGCGCATGGTGGCGAGTATGGCGACAGGCAAGGCAGCGGGCAAGGTGCCGGGCAAGGCGGCAAACACAGCGTGTGCTCTGTCACTGTAAGAGGCGAGAGGTATGAGGAATGTCGCTCGTACAATACGGTGCTGACGATCTATGATATGCTCTGCCACAGCGGATATGACGCGCTCCCGGCGCTGAGCGGGCAGTGGATGCCTGTCTCGGGCTTTGCTATCGCGGGGACGAGCCCCGATGCCAATGCATTTGCCCAGAGATATGCCGACAGCTTCTCCGGACACATACTGCAGCTAAGGGAAGCATGTGAGAGGACAGGCGGCGAGCTGCTTGAGCCTCTGGCAGGAGCGGACGTGACAGCGCGGATACCGGCATTTTCTTTCTTTCCGGTGATGTTCCAGTTCTGGGAGGGAGATGATGAGTTCGCGCCGCAGATCAGGATACTGTGGGATAAGAAGACTATGGATTTCCTGAGATTTGAGACGACATACTATCTGCAGGGCGATATTCTGGAGAGGCTGGCGGATCTGATGGAGGCCGGTTCTGCGGATGCAGACGCCTCGTCGCCGGATTGATATCGGATCAGGAAGACACAAAGCAGACGATAAGCCGGACAATAAGAAGACACAAAGCAGACGATAAGCCGGACAAGGCACAAGGAGGACGATCTCGTGCAGGATATACAGCAGGCAGCAGCCGGAAAGTTCGCCGACTTCTGGGCGGGCAAGGGATATGAGAAGGGGGGAGAGCCAGCTTTTCTGGATATCGCTGCTGCGCGATGTCTACGGAGTGGAGCACCCGGAGGAGTTCATACAGTTCGAGGAGCAGGTGCATCTGGATCATACCAGCTTCATAGACGGCTATATCCCGTCCACCCGTGTCATGATCGAGCAGAAGGGGCTGGGCAAGGATCTCAAAAAGCCTATCCGCCAGTCGGACGGGTCGCTTCTCACGCCGTTTCAGCAGGCAAAGCGCTATATCACAGAGCTCCCCGTCTCCAGACACCCGCGCTGGGTCGTGACCTGCAACTTCAGCACCTTCTATGTATATGATATGGAGCGCCCGGGTGGTGAGCCCGAGGAGATACGGCTGGAGGATCTGCCACGCGAATACTACCGTCTCCAGTTCCTCGTGGAGAGCGGCAATGAGCATCTGCAGCGGGAGATGGAAGTATCCATCGCCGCGGGCGAGATAGTCGGCATCCTCTATGATGCATTTGCCGGACAGTATGCCGATCCCGAGAGCCCGCGCGCGCTAAGGAGCCTGAACGTGCTGTGCGTGCGGCTGGTCTTCTGCCTCTATGCGGAGGACGCGGGGATATTCGGCCATCATTCCATGTTCCATGACTATCTGGCGCAGTTCAAGGCGCATCAGATGCGCAGAGCGCTCGCGGAGCTTTTTGCGATACTGGACACGAGACCGCAGGAGCGCAGTCTCTATCTGGCGGACGACGATCCGAGGCTTGCGGCATTCCCCTATGTGAACGGCGGGCTGTTCGCCGACGAGGATATCGAGATACCGCCCATCACCGAGGAGATACGCACCCTGCTTCTGGACAATGCAAGCTCCGACTTTGACTGGTCGCAGATCAGCCCGACCATCTTCGGCGCGGTCTTTGAGAGCACACTCAATCCCGAGACGCGCCGCTCCGGCGGTATGCACTATACATCCATCGAAAATATCCACAAGGTCATAGATCCGCTCTTTCTGGACGATCTGAGAGCCGAGCTGGACGAGATCTGCGCCGTGCAGATATTAAAGACCCGGGAGAGACGGCTGCGCGAGTATCAGGAAAAGCTCTCGAAGCTGACATTTCTCGATCCCGCGTGCGGGTCCGGCAACTTCCTCACGGAGACCTATCTGAGCCTGCGGCGTCTGGAAAATGAAGTCCTCTCACAGCTCCAGCACGGGCAGATATCCTTCGGCGACGCGAGTGTCAGCCCCATACGGGTATCCATCACGCAGTTCTACGGGATAGAGATCAATGACTTCGCCGCGACGGTCGCCAAGACCGCGCTGTGGATAGCGGAGAGCCAGATGATGAAGGAGACGGAGAGCATCGTCAAGGTGCCTCTGGACTTCCTGCCTCTTAAAACCAATGCCGGGATCGTGGAGGGCAATGCACTGCGCGTGGACTGGGAGAGCGTGGTGGATAAGGAGAGGCTGAGCTATATCATGGGCAATCCGCCATTTGTCGGCTATGCTTATCAATCCGCGCAGCAAAAGGATGACCTGCATATGCTGATGCCAAATGCAGGAAAGAACATAGACTATGTGGCAGGCTGGTACTACAAGGCAGCTCAGATGATGCAGGGCACAGGCATCCGCAC
>CAVJQN010000235.1:0-2518 GCA_963651635.1 Agathobacter sp. | reverse complement strand
CTACGCTGCTGGATCTGATGGAGGTGCCCAAGCCGGAGCTGATGACGGGACACAGTTTGATCATACGCGATGATGTTTCTCATTAAGAGAGCATAAAAGAGCCTGCCGCAGCCTTTGACGCGGCAGGCTCTTTTGAAATATCAGACCTCGAAGATCCGGGCATATATCTCCTCTGAGAGTGAGTCGGCGTAGGTCTTGTCGGCTATATCATGATTGATGAGAAGCTGATCCTGTATATATGACAGGCGGGCGAGAGCAATCTCCTCCTCGCCTGCATCTTCTCCGGCGGTAAGCCGCGCCTGACGGTCAAGCTCATCCTTTGTATAGGCATCCAGAAACCACTGTATCAGCTCCTCGTTGAGCTGAGCTTCCTGAGCCGCCTGCTTTTTGAGCACGGCGGCTTTTTTCAGTGACATGAAGCCTATGGCGACAAAGCCGATGCCGATTACTGTGAGCACAACTCTGGTCAGCAGAGAGTCAAAGGCAGCGGGCAGGGTGATGATCTTGGCATAGACAAGGATCATGACGACGGTGACAGCGCCGCCGACCGTGAGAAACGCGCCCGCCGAGGAGCGGTTGTCCTCATAGGCACTGGCCTTGGACACATAGACCGCGGGCTCCTGTGTGAGCGCACGGATGGCATCGCTGCGCTGCTGCGCGATCTCGGGATCCTCGCCGACGGCTTCGCCGGGTTCCTGATCCGCCTTGATATTTTCCTCAAGCTCCTGAGCAGTCTTGATGCGCCCCTGCGCTGCAAGCCGCTTTTGCTCCGCGTCCGCCTCCTGCTTGTCCCTGAGCTGCTGCTCATAGGCCTCACGGGTGATTAGAGGCCTCCCGCAGTCACTGCATACGGTCACGCCCTCGACGAAATCCATATCGCAATAAGGACAGTACATATCCATTCCTCCTGCTGTGTATATCTGTGCATCTATGATCGCGAAGCATATATATGATGCTGTTTGCCTGCATTATCGCCAGTTAAAGTTTACTATACCATAGATGTAGACGATGGCAATCAGCGCCGGTGCGATAAATCGGAATATCGGCTTCATCCACGGGCGTACCTTGAGACCCTTGCCGGCATTGACCTCCGCAAAGAAGCTGTCCCATCCCCAACCCCAGCTGTTGCAGCAGAAAAGTGCGAATATAAGGGAGCCGAGCGGCAGGATATTGTTTGATACGATGAAATCCCACAGATCCAGCCAAGCCGTACCCTCGGCAAAGGGCTGGAAGTGGATGATGCTGTAACCGAGAGCGGTAGTAAGCGCCACGGCGAATATGCCGATGCCGCAGATGAGGCAGCCCTTGGGTCTGGACCAGCCTGTCAGGTCGCGGGTCATGGCAAGTATATTCTCGCATACGCCGAGCACGGTGGATATCGCGGCGAAGATCATAAACAGGAAGAAAAGCGCGCCCCAGATACGTCCGCCCGCCATATGATTAAATACGGTGGCCATGGTATCGAACAGGAGACTTGGACCGGCATTGACCGAGATACCGAAGCTGGAGCATGCCGGAAATATGATAAGCCCAGCGAGTATGGCGACGAGAGTATCAAGGACGATGACATTGACCGACTCACCGAGGAGCGAGCGGTCCTTGCCGATATAGCTGCCGAATATAGCCATATTGCCCATGCCGGTGGAGAGTGTGAAGAATGCCTGATTCATGGCTCCGACCAGAACATCTCCGTTGATCTTGGAAAAATCCGGCTTGAGATAGAAACTGAGACCGTCGGAGGCGCCGTCCAGCAGCACCGAGTGAACCGCCAGCACAAACATCAGCACGAACAGTGCGCTCATCATATATTTGGTGATCTGCTCCAGACCGCTCTGGAGGTCGCGGCTCAGTATCACAAAGGTGACAGCTACCGTGATGAAAAGATACGTAACATTGACCGCGGGATCGGATATCATGGTCGCAAAGCCCAGAGAGCCGCTGTCGCCTGTCAGGAACTTCACGAAATAGTAGATAATCCATCCGGTCACGACGGTATAAAATGCCATGAGTGCGATATTGCCGATCATGCAGACCCACCCGAACAGATCCCACCGCTGCCCGGGATGTTCGAGCTTTTTGAACATAAATATAGGGCTGGCCTGTGAGGCTCTGCCGACGGCAAATTCCATGACCATGGCGGGTATGCCCAGCAGCACCAGACAGATGAGATAGACCAGAATGAAGCTGCCGCCGCCGTACTGCCCGCACATCCACGGAAATTTCCAGACATTGCCGCAGCCTATGGCACAGCCCGCCGACAGCATGATAAAGCCGAGACGGCTCCCGAGACGCTCTCTTGTTTCCATAAATACTCCTGTTAATATCAGCTTAAATACAGATGCTTCCTTGTATCTGAAAGGTATATCTGCACCATGATAGCCGAAAGGCGACGGCTTGTAAAATGAAAAATGCAATAGTAGACGGCAGGGAACCCTGTACACAGCATGTTGTGGAGACACCAATTGCCTGAAAAAATCCGCAAAAAAGGTGAAGATTTCTTGTTGACAAACAAAAATCG
>CAVJQN010000234.1:0-2540 GCA_963651635.1 Agathobacter sp. | reverse complement strand
GGCAGGTAGATAAAGACAATTCGGAAAAGCACAACGGCACATGCAGCTGCGGACGTGTGGTGAACGAAGATCACACATACATGCCCGCGTCTGATGAGAAAGAGCACTGGTATAAATGCAGCAAGTGCGGCGTAGAAAAGTCGGGCAGCAGAGCAAAGCATACATTTGAGAACGGTAGATGCACGGGTGAGGGATGCAACTACGACGGAGAGCACAACATCACAGATGAAAACCGCGAAGGGAAAAAGGATCCAACCTGTACCGAGGACGGATATGAGGCATACTGGAAGTGCAGTCAGGTAGGACATGAGGACGAGGTATTCCTCGAGAGCGGTACCGGAATCTATGTGCTGGCTGACGCGCCGACGCCTATCCCGGCGTTGGATCATAAACCGGGCGATGAATACAAAACGATTGACGGTACATACTGCGCACCGGTATGTGACAGGGAGAAGGGCGACACTGTATGCGGCTTTGTTATCACTGACGAGAAAGAAAAGCATGATTTTGATGAAGACGGCATTTGCACCAGGTGCGGATATGACAGATACGAGGACGTGCACAGGCATATCTACGATGAGGCAGTATGGGAGGATAATGCCTCCTATCACTGGCATCAGTGTACGGACGCGGAGTGCCCGGATTTAAAAGCCAGCATCAAGGACAAGGCACATCATACATTTGCGGGCGGAAAATGCGATGTCTGCGGACGCACCAGAGCATACGACGACTCATCTGACGATGACGACAGCTCCGATACGGAATATACCGCAGCAGATGCAGACGGCTCATGGGATCAGGACGAGCGGGGCTGGAGATTCAGATATACGAACGGCACATATGCCAAGGGAACTGTCGTGATGGATGCGGACGGCACCTCGAAGCTGTACATAGGCTGGGCGAGAGTTGCAGGAAGCTGGTTTGCGTTTGACGCAGACGGATATATGATGCAGGACTGGATATATGACGCGGCGAGCGGATCATGGTACTACAGCGACCTGACCGGCATGAAGAGGGGCTGGATGCAGAGCCCTCATGACGGACGCTGGTATTATCTCGATCCGAACAGCGGCGCGATGTATATAAACACAGTCACACCGGACGGAAGTTTCGTAGGGGCTGACGGGGCGTATATACCTCAATGAGCAGTGAGCAATGAGCAGTGGACAGTGCCCAGTATAAGGAATGGCTAAAAGCTATACTTAAAGCTATACCTTAAGGCACAGCCGTACAACCAGGTTCCGTAAAGAGAAGTGTTAGATCTCAATTTCCGCCGCCGAAAGGCGGGGGCATCGGAAAGAAAAGACAGAAAAATGCGAACCCATGACATATATATGTATGTCATGAGATGGAGGAAAGAGTATGAAGCGTAAGCTTTTTAAGAATGCGAAGTACAGCGCCATCGTCATCGCGGGGGCACTGCTGGCGGTGACACCCATGACCGTGCTGGCGGAAAAGAACGCCGACATGTCTCAGACAGAGACGGTGGCCGAGGCGGATGCAGAGGATGCACAGACTGAGGGCGAGGAGTCCGCAGACACGGCAGACAAGTCCGGTGCAGGATCGGGCACGGATACTGCCGATACCAAGGACAGTGCTGACGCAGACAAGGACACCGCGGGCGACAGCACCACAGATAAGACGACTGGGGATAAGACGACCACAGGCGAAGCTGAGAGCATGGACAAGGACGCCGAAAAGGGCTCACAGGAGACCGGTTCATCTGATACAGCAGATATGACATCCAATGAGGAAACCGAGGAGACATCGGCAGATAGCGAGACCAAGGCGGATGAGAGCAAGGACGCTGACACAGAGACATCAGCCGCCGATACGACCGAGGAGACCAAGGCGGATACGCCAGAGACGACTGCTGATGCTGCGGAAACAACAGCAGCCGAGACAACTGCCGCAGCCGAGACCGCAGCTGCTGAGACAACCGCCGCGGCCGAGACTACAGCTGCCGAGACAACTGCCGCGACCACAATGGTAGCAGAGACTACGGCGGCACAGCTCAAGGAGAAGACTCCCGCACAGCTCCTCATCGGCACATGGAAGGCAGATGAAAACACCAGCCTGACCTTCGGCGAGAAAGGAAAGGGAAAGATGAGTCTGAGCAAGGACGACTACAGCTTCACCTATACGCTCACTGACGATCAGCTACATCTCGACTTTGCCAGCAGCAGGGTCATCGACTGCACCTACAGCATCTCCGTGACAGAGGACACACTCACCCTCGTCGGCGGCGCAGGCACGACAGGCGGCACCTTCGATCTGACGAAGAACGCGGAGTGAACTGCTTAAAATAAAGCATTTGTCAATTAAACAGGCATTATAAAACACAGGCGATACTCGGACAAATGAAGAGTATCGCCTGTGCTTTATCGGAATGAATGTTCGGATAGCTGGTCGGTCTGATGATATTTTACAGTGAGTACATGATGTCGCAAGAAGGAGCTGAAGCGATCGTTCACTGCCATGAAAGCTGTCTGTGCCACCTCAAATGACGATGCGCTTAACACTTTATTCTTTTATCTCAC
>CAVJQN010000233.1:0-2553 GCA_963651635.1 Agathobacter sp. | reverse complement strand
CAATGTGAGCGGTGTGATCGACAGCGTGGTGATGGAGGGCGTCACACTAAGGGATACAACCCCAACTGCGGGCGGCAACTACAGCTATAGCGGTGCACTCGCCGCGGTTACCAGCAGTGAGGTTCATAAGGTGACGGCGAGCAACATCAGGGTCGATATGCCGAAAAATAGCTATGTGGGAGGTATCCTCGGGCGACAGTCCGTAGCCTATAACGAGTTTTATGAGAATACGATAGAAAGCTTCACGGTCACGGGCAGACAAAACACCGGTGGTCTGGGAGGATACATATGTGCGAATCATTCCTACGAAAGCCGTGCGGAGCATGGAACAGTATCCGGCACTGACCAGGTCGGCGGTCTGTTCGGCTGGTTCAGTGCTTATATGTATACGGCGGCGGATCATTATGACTGGCTTGTCAGCGATGTGACGGTTACTGCAACTGCCGGACTGGCAGGCGGCGCCTGCGGCATGACACAACATCTGATTCCGGCATGTGCTGTTGTGGAGGACTGCACCATAAGCGGCACTACCTTTGTGGGAGGACTGGCTGGAGATGGCTACGGTATGATTCGGTTTGCAAACGATCTGCGCATCACAGGCTGCACTATCCGCAACACAGGCACAGGCACGGTGAGCGGCGATGCCATGGGAACAGGAGGTATGCTCGGACGATTTACCAATGAGACCTACTCCTTAAGCTTCAACGGAATAGTGGTGCGTGACTGCACCATAGAGGGACCGGGATATGTGGGAGGACTAATCGGTTCTAGCCCGAGAAAGGCAGCGAATGCGGTGTTCCAGCGTATCTTCGTGGCAGAGGATGTGACCGTGACAGCCACGGGAAGCGGACCTGCGGGCGGCATATACGGCAGTGCCATAAGGGTAGATCTTCGTGACTCTGCCTGCGGTGCTACGGTAACTGCAAAGACAGCTGCTGGAGGCATCATCGGGCAGTTGGAGCCGCAGAGCAATGAAATCACGGCTGCACTTACCAATGTTTACTACAAGGGCAGCGTGACCGCTGCCATGGACTACGCAGGCGGAGTAGTCGGAAAGCTGAACACAGGCTCCATCAAACTTACCGACAGCAATATGAAGAATGTCCTTGTAGCAGCGGATGTGCGAAGCAGCGGAGAGCATACCTCGTTGTGGATAAACAATACCTCAACCGGCACGGGCGCAGGCACGGGACTTATATATATCTGCGAGGACTCTCTGCTCAACGGACAGACACCAAAGGCTATCACCGCTACAGCCGCCGACGGCAAGACGGTCTATGTCGCACCTCAGCGACCGGTAGGAGATAGCATACAGCTATTAGTGTCTGCTGAGGACTTTGCCAAGGCGAGCTTCTACAGCTCACGAGGCTTTGCTTCAAGTGCATGGGATTATACGGATTTGAGCACCTTTATGCCCTATCCCAAGAATGCGGACGGAAGCGGCGTCGCAGAGTATGCAAGGCTCTATAAGTACAAAGACGCAGGCGAGGCAGAGCCGGTCGGCATACTGCTGCCCACCGGCGGAAGCATAGGAACGGAGCTAAAGGTCTACGCCTCCGGTACAGATACGGTGAATATCGAGACGGGAGTGGTTAACAATTCGTCCAGAAGTGCTGCATTAGGCAGCAGTTTGTTGAGTAGTGAATCAGATAGCAGTGTTGATGATAGCACAAACAATAGCCTCGCTGTCAGCAGCGAAACTTCATCCGCGGGAGGAGGCACATTAGGTTATGCGTCTGACAATGATACTGAGTCAAGCATTAGCTTGCTGAGCGATGTTGCGTCAACCGTCGAGGTTATGGTGAATGGCAAGAAATACACGCCGGACGAAAATGGGGTGATTACGCTTGTTTATGACTTCACGACCGACTTTAAGGTCAACGACGTAACATACAGTGCAGACACGCTCGCACGCAAGGTCATGACCTACGGAAAATACTGGTATTACATTGATACCGAGGGTGTGATTCACTATGGTCTTGCCGTAAAGTCAGGTATAAATGATACTTATAATGAGCTTGGTACCATAGATATTTCGGATAGGGCAGTGCACCTCTGGCAGGGATATGCGCTTACGGAAAGCGGAAAACTCATAGCTTTAAACGGGAGCGAGACCGGCGAAACATCCGGAAGCGGTGAAGTATTTACCCAGGTACCATCCAAACCTTATCTGCAAAATGGCAGCACGCAGGTTTACTATAACTTTACGCTCTATAAGGGGCAGAGCATACCCTACCGTGTATTCCTGATGGATGGCACGGCTTATACAGTTTCCCCTGTTCAGGAAGCTGTATATGACGGAGTTGTGTTAAGCTCCAAAACCGAATACGGAGCAAGCTCACGCTATTTTGCACTGCTCGGCGAGGACGGCGGCGCGCTGACTGCTTACCTTAGCAGCATGAAGCTTGGAAATATAACGAACGGAGGCGTTGCCCATATCTCAAACAGCTTTGGCTACACAGGCACGGTACTGCTTGCCTACTATGACAGCGGCGATGTTGTGGGAGTAGATTATACTACCGGAGAGGAGGTTTGCTCCACGCTGCCTACAAT
>CAVJQN010000232.1:0-2637 GCA_963651635.1 Agathobacter sp. | reverse complement strand
TTTTGTCTCATGTCATGAGATTCTTGTAAGTCCCTCGTGTACGATCTCTATCGTCTCGATTGCAATCTCGGATGCCGAAGCATTGAAGTCCGGAGCAGTATATCTCGTCGGCCAAGCGTTGATGACCTGCCATGATGCTGCCGGAGCCTGCGACTCGTTGAGAAGCGTAATCGTGAGCGTCTTGCGCTCTACCGCGCCCTGCAGCCCCGATGCCAGCCAGTCATACATCGCCTTGGAGTCCGCGATGCCCTGCTTGAGCGTCAGGTTGCCGTACTTCTTGAGTCCCGGAACCTTCATCGGAGTCTCTACGGTCATATCGCCCTCGCGGTACTCGATGGGCTCGATGGTGATATCACTTCCGGTTACCTCGGTGAAGCCTCCGGCCTCGATGCCGTCGATCTCGACCTTATATCTGAATTTCGCATTTGGATATCCAGCCATATTTTATTATCCTCCTTAATGTCGCGTCCTGCTAGTCATGAAAGCGCCTCTATAGGCTCTCACGGAGGACTCAGCCCTCGTCTCCGCCGCCTGCCTCTGCATCTGCCGTCTTCTGAGAGATACGGAAGATCACGAACTCAGCGGGCTTGACGGGAGCAACACCGATCACGCATACCAGACGTCCGTTGTCGATATCGTCCTGTGTCATGGTGTCACGTCCGATATTGACAAAGAATGCCTCCTCCGGGGCGGTTCCTGCCAGAGACCCGCCTCTCCAGAGATTCTCAAGGAATACGCTGATGGTTCTCTGAACTCTTACCCAAAGCACCTCATCGTTCGGCTCAAATACAGCCCAGTTGGTATTGGCCTTGATCGACTCCTCGATGAAGATGAACAGACGCCTTACATTGACATACTTCCAGCTGGAGTTGCTGGTCGCCGTCCTTGCGCCCCAGACGCGGATGCCCTGTCCCGGGAATGACCTGATAAGGTTGATGCCCTTGGGGTTGAGGATATCCTGCTCGCCCTTGTTGAACTGGCTGTCAAGACCGATGCAGCCTCTGACTACTTCATTTGCCGGAGCCTTGTGAACACCTCTTGTGTTGTCGCTTCTCGCGTAGATGCCCATGATGGCGCCTGACGGCGGAACAGCGATATTCTTCTTGTCCAGCGGATCAAATGATATCAGCCACGGATGATACAGAGCTGCATAGGATGTATCGAAGATATCTCTCTGCGCTATCAGATCCTGTACCTTCTTCGCATCTCTCGGGATATCAAGGACTGCAAATCTGCTGCCCAGATTCTCGCAGTGAGCAACCAGCGTCAGCTGTACATTGGGATCTGTCACGCCCGGTACCGCCATGATGGATACCATGTCATTGTCAAGGAAGGACTGGATGCCGGTACGAAGGCCTGCGCCTCTGTCCTCGCCGATGAAATCTGCCGCCGTGATATTAGCTGCGCTTCCGTTCATACCGCCTGTGAGCGTCAGTGTCGCTGCTGCAACGCCCTCGCCTGCGATCATCTCAAACGGAGTCTTGATCTCATCACCCGCCTCGCCTGTGAAATGCACATCAACGAGCGATGACTTTGCCATCTTCTTGTCTACATAGTTGGAGGCGTTGATGTTGAAGCTCATGTTGTCATAGACCTCAACCACGTCGCCGTAGCGTACATCAAGGCTGAACTCGCAGGTGGATATCGTCTTGGACGGAAGCAGCTCCTTATCAACTACATCGCCGTCAAACTCTTTCTCCAGTGTGAGTATATTGCCCTGATTCTTGACTATCTTATTGTATGTCGTATCCGTTCCGTCATTGTAAGCAATGACATCGCCTGCATTGAAGCCTGCTCCGTTCTTTACGACATATCTCTTGCCCGCGTCGGTATCAAGGATCTCGAGGATCTGTGTCTTGGCCTTGCTGGCCGGTGCAGCCACGATTCTGATATCGTCGCCCCACGCTCCGGGATCCTTCGCCTTGATATCAAGGACTGCATTGCTTCCTTTCGCGCACTCTGCGTCAGAAGGAGCAACTCTTGATATGAACGCTCTTGATCCTCCGTTTACAAAAAACTGATCAACAGCATAAGCAAGGAACCTGTAGTCTCCAAATTCATTCTCTGAAAGGTATCCGCCGTAGATCCGCTTGAAGTCTGCCGGGCTCGTCACGAGCTGCGGAACCCCTGATACGGGACCTCTCTGTGCCAGCCCGATAAATCCTGCGGTGCTGGTGCTTACACCCTCCATTGGCTTTGAACCGGATTCGAACTCTTCGACATATACGCCCGGTGATAAATATTCAGCCATGCTTCTTGCTCCTTTCTGGTTTCTAAATATTCTATGATATGAAAATAATCAGAATATTCCCTTGGATAGACGCAGTATACCATGTTCATGGCAGTTTGACCACGATTATCTGCGATTTTCATACATATTTCACACTGCTATCATCTCGTTATATTCGAGCATGCAGCCATAATATACGATATCGGCATTGACCCGCAGACCTTAACATGATGCTGTTTATTACCGCACTTTACCATTTTCACTTGCCCCTCAGCTCGTTCCAAAATCTGACGGGCAATGTCTGGCAGATCAGACTTTCTTTGCTCTCACGATACATCTCTTATCCCAGAAAGCGATGCCGTACTCGATGATATCCTTGACTCCGTATCTGCGCAGCACTGCCGTAT
>CAVJQN010000231.1:0-2650 GCA_963651635.1 Agathobacter sp. | reverse complement strand
AAAGCCGCGCCTGCCTACGCGGGCATGGCACGCACGCCACACAGAACAGGAGATATCACATGGCTGGCAACAAAACCCCCAATAACAGCAACAGCAGCGGCAGCGGCGACGGACCGGGCGACGGCAACAGGGAGCGGCTGCAGAACTGGATCAGGATATACCTCATATCACTGGTAGCGGTTATTCTCTTTAACGCATTTCTCTTTCCGAGGTTCACGGACAAGGCGGTTCACTCCGTAGACTACGGCACATTCGTGACGATGCTGGAGGACGGAGAGCTCAGCACGGTACAGCTCGAGGATACCGTCATCTACTTCGTGGACAAGGACGGGCAGACCTACAAGACCAATGCCATCGCACAGGATCAGAACCTCGTGGACAGGCTGATAGCTGCCAAGGACGTCAAGTTTGACAAGGTATACGAGCAGAGAAGTCTGCTGCAGACGATACTGATTGACTGGATATTCCCGTTCCTGCCGATGATACTGATCTTTGCATGGCTGAGCAATATGGCGAAAAAGCGCGGTGCAGGCGGTCTGGGCGGTATGAGCAGCATGATGTTCGGCGGCAAGTCCACGGGCAAGGAGTACAAGCCGGACGAGTCGGAGCCGGTGAGCTTCGCAGATGTAGCAGGACAGGACGAGGCCAAGGAGAGCCTGCAGGAGATCGTGGATTTCCTGAAAAATCCGACCAAGTACGAGGCTATCGGAGCGAAGATGCCCAAGGGTGCGCTGCTGGTAGGCCCTCCCGGTACCGGTAAGACGCTCATCGCTAGAGCCATAGCGGGCGAGGCAGGTGTTCCCTTCTTTTCGATAGCTGGCTCGGAGTTCGTCGAGATGTTCGTCGGCATGGGCGCGAGCAAGGTGCGCGACCTCTTTGAGCAGGCGAGCAAGAAGGCTCCGTGCATCATATTCATAGACGAGATAGATACCATCGGCAAAAAGCGTGACAGCGGCACCGGATTCGGGGGCAATGATGAGCGCGAGCAGACGCTCAACCAGCTGCTCACCGAGATGGACGGCTTCGACGCGACCAAGGGAGTCGTCATACTCGCGGCGACGAACCGCCCGGAGAGCCTGGATCCGGCGCTGCTGCGCCCGGGCAGATTTGACAGGCGTATACCGCTGGAGCTTCCGGATCAGCTGGGTCGTGAGCAGATACTCAGGCTCCATGCCAAAAAGGTCAAGCTGGCGGACAATATAGACTTCAACGTGATCGCCCGCATGACCGCAGGTGCATCCGGCGCGGAGCTTGCCAATATCATCAACGAGGCAGCTCTCGGAGCTGTCAGAAACGGCAGAAAGCATGTAGTGCAGGCGGATCTGCAGGAGGCGGTGGACACCATCCTCGCAGGCGCGCAGAAGAAGAATGATATCCTGACGGAGAAGGAAAAGGCGATAGTCGCCTACCACGAGGTCGGACATGCGCTCGTGGCGGCGCTTCAGTCCAACTCCGCTCCGGTGCAGAAGATCACCATCGTCCCCAGGACGAGCGGCGCGCTGGGCTTTACCATGCAGGTGGATACCGAGCAGCGCAATCTCATGAGCAAGGACGAGATGCTGGCCAAGATAGCGACATTTACGGGCGGACGCGCCGCCGAGGAGCTCATATTCCACTCCGTGACCAACGGCGCGAGCAACGATATAGAACAGGCGACGAAGCTGGCGCGTGCCATGGTGACGCGCTACGGCATGAGCGATGAGTTTGATATGATCGCGTTGGAGACCGTCAAGGGCGCGTATCTGGGCGGCGACGCGTCGCTGGCATGCAGCGAGACCACTGCGGCGGAGATAGACCGCATCGTCACACGGATAGTCAAGGAGCAGCACCAGAAGGCGTACAACCTGATCAAGGACAACAAGAAGAAACTCGACGAGATCAGCAAGTTCCTCTATGAGAAGGAGACCATCACGGGCGAGGAGTTCATGGAGATACTGATGCGCAAGGACGAGGAGCCGCCTGTAGCCGTTGCGGCGGATGAGAAGGCGGACAGCGCCGGGTTATCTTAACCTTGCAAAAATGCGCAGCAGTGGTTATAGTATAGAAAAAGGGAGAGCCAGAACGACGGCCTACCCTCAACAGCTTTGCAGCCGTTTTAAAGCCGCTTCACTAGTGTAGGTAGTGGGCGGCTATCTTCTTTCCCTGAGAATCTCATATATGAGACTCACGAGGTCTACCAGCAATATACCTATCTGGATTAATTCCGAATAAGTAACCATGGCATCACCCTCCTTTCTGTGGAGGGCAAGAATCCCTCCGCGTTATGGAGGGTAGACCGCCTTCGTGTCCTGACTTCCCACGCGGACAGTATAGCACCCGCGAACATAAGTTCGCAACCATAAATAGAGATCGTTCGGATGGTTGATTGATTTTGAAATGCTATGATTATACAATGATGAGTATTTGATGGTCGTGGGTATCTAAACACTGGATATTGAACAGCGGATTTCGGGCACACGCGACCCGATACCACGGGGTAACACAGGTCACGGAGGGAGTATATGAAGAAGATGAGACGTATCACGGCGCTGATGCTGGCGGCGGTGCTGAGTGCGGCGGCGCTGACACCGACTGCGGCATATGCCGCGCCGGAGACGCTGGCAGACGCGCCCAAGCAGACGGGAGACGCGGCAGCGGCGGGCAGATACCT
>CAVJQN010000230.1:0-2675 GCA_963651635.1 Agathobacter sp. | reverse complement strand
TGCAAGGACAGGTCCGCGGACGTGCTGCTTATCTCGGGCGGGCTCTTTGCTGGCAGACCCACGGCGGACGACTGCCGTCGTGTCAATGAGATATTCGCATCGATACCGCAGGTACAGATAGCCGTGATAGCGGGTCAGGACGATCCGGTGACGGCGAACTCTCCCGTCGGCAGGTTTGAGTGGGCGGGTAATGTCAGCTACTGGACGGACAGCGAGCCCGCCATGTATGAGGACGGCAGTGTGCGTATACTGCTGGCGAGCGGCGAGCTGGTGCAGGAGCGCAGCGGCTACTCATATGTCGCGATGGGCGGTCAGACGCGTCACGAGGCGGCGCCGGATGACAGCTGGGCATATCCGGGCAGCCCGCAGCCGCTGTCTGCGCAGGATACGGGAGAGCACGGATACTATGTGGTCGATATCGACGATGTCAGAGGCAGAGTGACGGCGCTGACATTTGTCCCGTATGCGGATGTGCACTATGTCAACTTCACGATAGGCGTGACTCCCGCGACTACGCAGAGGGAGCTTGCGGCAAATCTTGAATATGCCATCAGATCGCGCGGCGAGCAGAATATCTACTCCATCCGCCTCAAGGGCATGCGCGATCCCGCATACAGCTTTGATCTGACAGCGCTTAAAGACAGATACAGGATCTACGATATCACCGACGAGACCGAGCCGCGATATGACTTCGTCCGTCTCTACAAAGAACATCCGTCAGATATGATAGGTCTGTTCATCCACGAGATGAATAGACCGGATATGAGCGATGTAGGCAGGAAGGCGCTTTACTACGGGGTAAATGCACTTCTCGCAACAAGGGAGGAGTGACATGAGGCTGGTCGATATCAGGATAGACGGATTTGGCAGGCTGACGGATCGCCGCTTCACCTTCGCTGACGGCATCACCGTCATATTCGGGCTCAACGAGCAGGGCAAGTCCACACTGTATACCTGCATCAAGTCGGTGCTCTATGGAATCAGACGCGCGCGCGGACGCGCCTCGGCGAGCGATACGTGGACGCGCTTTAAGCCGTGGGACGGTTCGCCGTACAGAGCGTCGCTGAGAGTGGAGCATCAGGGAACCATCTACCGGATCGAGCGCGATTTTGACAGCAATCCTACGGGCGTGACCATCACGGACGACGCGTCGGGAGTAGCAATGCCGGACGCGGAGTTGTTGCTGAGCGACATTCTCTCCGGCATGAGCGAGACGGCGTTTGAGCATACGGTAGCGATAGGACAGCTGAGCGCGGGGAGCTTCGTGCCGGGTAATGCAGGCGGCGCGCAGGACGGAGAGGACAGCGCACAGGCGGCGGTAGAGGAGTTCAAACGCTACATCGGAGGCATGAGCAGTGCGGGAGACCGGTCGCTGTCGGCGGACAGAGCGATAGAGCACCTGAACAGGCAGAGACGCGAGCTTGAGGAGTCGCTGACTCCCGAGGCGGCGAAGGCATATGTGACCAACATCTCGGAGATCAGGTCGCTGGAAAGGACGCTTGAGGAGCCCCGATATGCCGACCATATAAGCGAGATAGAAAGGTCTATCGAGGACAATCACAGCACATTCGGAGATATACCATTCGACGGTGGAGAGGATCTGGAGTTTTACAGGACGAGCCTTGGTACGGTATATGACAGGTTGAGAGCCAGTCGGGCGGCGCTCGCGGACGGAAAGTTCGCAGGAGGCAGGAGCAGGGCGATAGTCCTGTGTGTACTGGGCGTCATAGCCTTGGCAGCGGGAGCATTTCTCCTGACCGGGTCTTCCGGCTCCGATACACAGCTCAATATATTCGGGATAGGACCGACGGCAGTATTTTACAGCACGCCGTCCGGTATCATAGGATATATCCCGCAGATAGTGACCGCTGTGGGAGCGCTGCTGCTCACGGCGGGCGTGATAACTCTGCTGATGAACGGCAGAGCTAGGAGAGCCGCGCAGGCACAGGTGCAGGCGGACAGCGATGTCGTCCTGCAATATACCAGACGCCTGGGAGTTGAAAGCACGGATGAGACAAGCTATGCGGACATATGCAGGCGGCTGGACGGCTTTGCACAGGCATTAAAGCTCAGAGAGGATATCACCGCAGAGCGCCGCTCTCAGGAGGAGCTGGCAGAGCTGACACAGCGGCTGCGCACCCTCAAGGAGGAAAATGCGAGCCTGCATACGCAGATCGTCATGAACGATGCGATCAATGAGGAGATCAGCGCCGTGGATATGGCGATAGAGACCATGGAGCAGCTGACAGAGAGGATGCAGCAGTCATTTGCCGTATTCCTCAATCGCGATGCGTCGGACTACATCGCCGGTCTCACGGGAGGCGCGTATGACTCGATGTATATCGATGAGGATATGAATATCCTGATGAACGCGGGCGGGCGGATGGTGCCGATAGAGCAGCTCAGCACGGGCGCGCGCGATCAGGTATATCTGGCTATCAGGCTGGCGATGGCGCGAGTGATAGAGAGCGGAGATGACAGGCTCCCGCTCATATTTGACGACAGCTTCGCCTACTATGACGATGACCGGTTGAGAGCTGCGCTCGGATGGATGACCCGCGAGTACAAGGGGCAGCTGATCATGTTCACCTGCCACGGACGTGAGACGCGGATACTGACGGAGCTGGGCGCACAGTTTACGGGGGAGGAGCTGTAGGTCACGCTGAGACTGTGTC
>CAVJQN010000229.1:0-2696 GCA_963651635.1 Agathobacter sp. | reverse complement strand
GGAGGCGCTGACGCTGGAGCAGTTCGCGAGGCTGGCAGATCTGCTGGCGGGGAGAGCGTGAACAGAAACGGATTAAAATGGTTTGAATTATAAATGCGGAATTATAAACGCGGCATTATAAACGATGAGTTATAAAGCATTGCAGATGTCAAAAGCGCAGCTGATGATAAGTGTTTGACCCAATGCATACCGGAAAAAGAACAGAGATATCAGAACCGGAAAACGCAAATCACCAGAGAATTACCAGAAAAACCACAAGAAAAACCACAAGAAAAACCACAAGAAAAACCAGAACATAAACTGCGCGGGGCAGGAAACGGAGAAGCGGCATGACCATAAATAGACGCTATCTTAGAAATATAAAAAGGAATACGGCGGTAATGTTGGCAGGAGCACTGGCGGCATCCCTGCTCGGAGCCTGCGGACAGCAGAACGGGCAGACGGGCAGCGGGTCGGAGGCGGCTGCGGTGCAAAGCGCGCCGGAGACTGCCGCGGCAGAGACGGCACCTCCAAATACCATCCTGCCAGCTTCTCCTGACGGACCGATATTTCCGAGCCTGTCGGTCGCTATACCGACGACAGCTCCCGCGCCGGAGTATCTCTATGTCGGAGATCAGCACGAGATAGTCATACAGCTCCAGCAGCGGCTCATGGAGCTGGGCTTTATGGATATGGATGAGCCGACGGACTACTACGGTCAGGTCACATCCGCCGCTGTCAAGAAGTTCCAGCGCCAGAATAAGCTGACGCAGGACGGCATCGCAGGTCCCAGCACCATCGAGGCGATCATGTCGCCTGAGGCGAACTACTATGCGGTATCCAACGGGGATGACGGCGACGATATAGCCATCATACAGCAGCGTCTCTACCAGCTGGGTTATCTGGCATCAGATGACTATGTATCGGGGCATTTCGGCGACAAGACCGAGGAGGCTGTAAAAAAGCTCCAGACAAACAACAATATCACGGCAGACGGCAAGGTCGGCCGTCAGACGATCAACCTCATCTATTCCGATGAGGTCAAGGCGAACATGCTCGTATTCGGCGAGCAGAGCGAGCTGGTGCTCGCGGCACAGCAGCGCCTGTACGATCTGGGATATATGACCAGCAAGCCGGACGGCACATACGGAACCGATACCAGCGTCGCCATCAGCACATTCCAGAGAAAGAACGCACTGATAGAGGATGGATATCTGGGTCCTGATACCAGAATGCTTCTGATGTCGGACGAGGCAAGACCCAATGGACTGGGACTGGGCGATGAGGGCTCGATGGTCACGAAGGTGCAGCAGCTGCTCGCAAAGTGGGGATATATAACCGAAAGCCGCATCACGGGATATTTCGGAGAGCTGACACTCAATGCCGTGCTGGCATTTCAGCGCAGAAACAATCTGGACGATGACGGAACGGTAGGTGCGCTCACCATGGCTAAGCTCACATCAGACAGCGCCAGAGGTCCGGCACCCGCGTCATCGGGCGGATCGTCATCAGGCGGCTCATCAGGAGCGGCGGCAGAGACGACAGCAGTAGCGAGCGGCGGTACAGCAGAGACAGGTGCACTCGTACAGCCGACAGAGGCGGCAGTGCCGTCAGTACCGACCTCGTCGGGATCGGTCAGCGCAAGTGTGACAAACCTGCTTGCCATAGCGAGATCGAAGCTCGGCTGCCCATATGTATGGGGCGCGAAGGGTCCGAACAGCTTTGACTGTTCAGGCTTCGTATACTGGTGCCTGAACAATGCAGGCGTGAGCCAGTCCTACCTGACCAGCTCGGGCTGGAGGAGCGTGGGCAAGTATTCCAGGGTATCCAGCTACTACGACCTGCAGCCGGGAGATATCATCGTGGTCAGCGGACACGTCGGCATCATCTCCACGGACGGCTATCTGATAGATGCGTCCTCGTCCAACGGCCGCGTCATCGAGCGCCCCCTCGGCACCTGGTGGGCAAACCACTTCATCGTAGGGTGGAGAATATTCTGAGCACTCGCGTTCTGGCGTCAGGTGTGTAAGCACCTGACACCAGATTACGGAGTGCCATGCGATGGTGAGCACTCGTGTTCTGCTGTCGCAAAGCGAGAGCAGACTACAGAGTGCCATGTGATAGCAGCCCGTGATTGACAAGTGCGCAAGCACGCAGTCAGAACGGTTTGCTGCGAACCACCAGCCCACGATTGCCGAGTGCGAAGCACGACGGCAGAGTGGAAACGGCGAACCGCTGAGCCATGCGATAGATGGCAAATGTTCTAAGCTCGACCTTCGTCTGCAACTCGGTCTTGCTAAGAACATTTGCATGGCACGCACTAAGCTCATGCGTCGCCTGCGGCTAGCATTCGCTAAGTGCTCCGCACAAACCGCTGAGCCATGCGATAGATGGCAAATGTTCTAAGCCCATGCATCGCCCTGCACCATCTTTCTGTCGTAGCTGCCCCTGATGCCCAGCTCCTCGCGATACTTCGCAACTGCGCGTCTTGAGAGTCTGATGCCGCTTTCTGACAAAAGCTGTACGATCGCCTGATCACTGTACGGCTTTGCCGGGTCTTCCTGCCTGATGAGCTCCTTGATCTGTTCCTTGGTCTGCATGACACCTGAGATCTTCAACTCATCATCGCTCTCCAATGCTGCCGAGAAGAGACTCTTTATCAGTATCGTCCCCCTCGGCGATTGCAGATATTTTCCTCGTATCGCGCGGCTTACCGT
>CAVJQN010000228.1:0-2697 GCA_963651635.1 Agathobacter sp. | reverse complement strand
CGGGAAGCTCGCCTTATCCATCTGCAGACGTATCGGCGTCAGCCTCTGCTGGTCCTTCAGCGCCCCCTCATAGTCCCTCGCAATGCATTTGTCATAGATAGATACCACAAGCTCCGGGAAAATGTTGGCAGTTGTCGTGACGCATCCATCCGCGCCGTAAGCCATCGCGCCGAATATCAGCGTATCCTTTCCTCCGAGCACCTTAAAATTCCTGCCCTGTGCCTGACGTATAAATTCTGCGGTCAATGTCATATCGCCGCTAGAGTCCTTGATTCCGACGATATTGTCGCAGTCATCGCTCAGCTGCATCGCCAGACTAACACTGATGCCGTAGCCTGTCCTGGCCGGGTTGTTGTACAGCAGCACCGGAAGGTTCGGCACGGCAGCCGCAACCGCGGCGAAATGGTCGTACAGCTCCTCCTCGGACGGCTTGATGAACATAGGCTGCAGGATCGATATTCCGTCCGCACTCAGAGCTTCTCCCATCTTGGCAAGACGTATAGCCTGTCTGGTCGTGATGCTTCCGATCCCCATATATACAGGGACTCTGTGCGCAGCCTGATCTATGACGATCCTGACTCCGCGCTCCATCTCCTTTTCGTCCACACCGTAGAACTCTCCGTTGCTGCCGTAGACGAGTATGCCGTGGACGCCTCCGTCGATGACATAGTCCACCATGGAGCGCAGCTTCCTCTCATCTATATTCTCATCCGCATCGATGGGCGTCAGTATCGGAACGATGATGCCTTTGATAAACTCAATATCCTTCATGTTGTTCTCGTCCTTTCAGCACCGTCTATGCGTTCTGCGCGTCCGGCTCTTTTCTTTGGGCATTTCTTTTCTCCTTACGTACCGTCAGCACAAGCGACAGGATGGTGATAGCCCAGAAGACATCCGCGATAGGACTTGTAACAAACGCAAGTATATTGCCCTGTGAGTACTGCATGCCGCGCATCAGATTCGTCTCGATGGTCGGCTCTAGGATAAATCCCAGCAGCATAGGCGACAGAGAAAATCCAAGCTTCGTCAGTGCAAATCCAACTATTCCGAAGAAAAGCACTGTCCATACATCAAACATTCTGCTGTTTGTTCCGTATGCACCCACGCAGCACAGCGCGATGATGATCGACAGCAGCAGCCATCTCGGCACTGACAGTACCTTTACGAACGCCCTCATGCCAAGGTATTCAAAGATCAGCATGGCAAATGTCGCAACAATGACAGCGGCAAATATGCTGTACACCAGTACACCGTTGGTCTTGAACAGGAGCGGTCCTGTGGATATGCCCTTGATCATGAGTGCGCCCAGCAGCATGGCTGTCGCAGTATCTCCGGGGATACCCAGCGTCAGCAGAGGTATCAGCGCGCCTCCGATGGACGCATTGTTGCTGGTCTCGGATGCGATGATTCCGTCGATGCAGCCCGTGCCGAACTTCTCAGGGTTCTTGCTCGCATTTTTCGCCGCCATATATGCGACCATATTGGATGTACCGCCGCCGATGCCGGGCAGGATGCCTATACCTATACCGATGGCTGCAGAGCGTATCATGTTGCCGAACTGCTCCTTAAACTCCTTCAGAGATACGCCTACGCCCTTCATCTTGTACTGAGCCGTAGCTCCCTCATCGGCCTTGAAGCCTGCCTCTGCCGATGCCAGCACCTCCGTAACTGCGAAGAGTCCGATCAGAACCGGAAGCAGTGCAAACCCGTTATCAAACTGATGATTGCCGAATGTGAAGCGCAGTGCAGAGGTCAGAGGCGCCGCACCTACCTGCGCCACACACAGACCAAGCGCGCAGCTGGCCAGACCCTTGGCTATGGAGCCTGATACGAGGCTTCCGACCATCGTCAGCGAGAATACACCGATAGCAAAGTACTCATAGGGGCCGAACTTGATAGTCCATGCCGCTATATAAGGCGACAGGAATATCAGCACGGCTGCTGAAAGCATGGTACCTATGAATGAGTAGAATACGCCGATTGCAAGCGCCTTTCCTGCCTCGCCCTTGGCTGTCATGGGCGCTCCGTCAAATGTAGTTGCTATGGATGACGGCGTACCGGGGATACCTATCAGTATGGCGGATATCAGTCCTCCCGATATACCTCCGATATAAAGCCCCATCAGGAAACTGAGTCCGTGTACCGTGTCCAGCGTATAGGTTATCGGCAGGCAGAGCGCGATTGCCATGGTGGACGTAAGTCCCGGAAGCGCTCCGAATATGATGCCTATGATGGTTCCGCCCAAGATAAGTCCTATGCATCCGGGGTTCATTATCGCTGCAAATCCCTCTAATATCATCTGTCCGCCTCCTTATCCTAAAAAGCTCAGGATTCCTGCGGGCAGCATCAGGCTGAACAGATTCCTGAAGATGAAGTATATAACCGCCGCCGCGATGAATCCGATTATCGTAAATTTGACCGGCTCCTTATGTCCCTCCGGAGCCAGCAGTGTTGCTTGCGCTCCGATATAGGCCGTCGTCATGATCAGAAATCCGACGCGGACAAACAGAAGCATATATGCCGTCAGCAGTACCACCGATATCACAAGTGATCTGCTCAGTCCGGGCTTGGCACTCTCGCTTTGCTCCGGCTTGGCCTCCTGTGCATATGCCTTATCAGCCTCGATTCCCTCCTTCAGTATCCACAGTCCCAGCACGGTCATCAGCCCGCATGTAACCTTGGGCATGAAGTCCGAGC
>CAVJQN010000227.1:0-2707 GCA_963651635.1 Agathobacter sp. | reverse complement strand
ACGGAGAGGACGGCGGCGTGCGCAGGGACTAAGATGCAAAGCCGTCATTGGCCTTGCGGTCGCGGCAGTGATGGGTGCGTCGCTTCCGATGACCGCATCGGCACAGCAGAGCACGGAGTTTGCCAGAACCTCGGAGGAGTGGGCATCGCTGCGGGATGACACGCTGGACTATTCCGAGATACCTGCGCTGATACACGAATACAACACGACGGTGCTCTCCAATGCGCTCGAGTACAAGAAAAACCGCGACAAGACGAGCTCTGATATAGCACAGACCTACTATGATGCGGCGGATGATATCATGGCCAGCCTGGACTATCCGAGTGCAGACTCGCCTACTTATGCCTCGCAGATCACCGCATATCTCAGCTCGATCATCTCAGCTGAGAATCTGCAGGATCAGGGCGATACCAATACCAACGATGCATATACGGAGCAGCTGACCGACACCAAGGAGGAGGCGACGCTCGTAAAGCAGGCACAGGAGGCCATGATCAGCTACTGGACGCAGAAGATCAGTATCCAGACGTATCAGTCAGCACTGGAGCAGGCTCAGGCAAACCTTGCTAGCGTGAGCACGAGGATAGCTGCGGGTACTGCGACAGCGGCTTCCCTGAGCACGGCGCAGCAGCAGGTGACGAGCGCACAGGCACAGCTGGAGAGTGCGCAGACCAAGCTGGAATCGGCAAAGGAGAGCCTGTGTCTGATGCTGGGCTGGTCATACGGAGCGGATGTGAATATCACTGAGCTGCCGGAGATCACGGCAGAGCAGATAGCCGCGATAGATTTGAATGCCGATCTGGAGACCGCCAAGGCCAATAACTATACGCTGGCGATCACGAACAGACAGCTAAGCAATGCGAAGAATGCATCAACCGCCGCGTCGCTTAAGCTCACGAAGGAGGAGACGGAGAGAACCATCGGCAACTCTGTATCCTCGCTGTATCAGAGCCTGACGCTTGCATGGTCTGACTACGGGCAGGCGGTGACGGCGCTGGGTCTCCAGCAGCAGACGGCAGATACTGCGGCACGCAAGCTCGCCGCCGGTATGCTCACGCAGACGGCATATAATACGATAGCGGCGGGACTGACCTCCGCTCAGATCAATGTGCAGACAAAGAAATATGCCGTGCTCAAGGCATACAACAGCTATATCTGGGCGGTCAACGGGCTGGCGTGAAAGGAATCGCTGTGAGAGATCAGATGATAAAACATATGAAAGGCGGCATCAGACTCGCGGCGGTGGCATTTGCCATGGTGATGACCATGTGCACGGCCGCATGGGCGCAGAACATAGAATATGACAATCTGCGCGAGCTTTTGCTCGCGGGCAATACGACGCTGAAGACCAGCGCACTGACCGATACCATCAAGGAGCTGCAGGAGGAGATCACGGCGCTGGAGAGTGAGCATGCCAGCATGCGGCTCGAATACGAGATATACAAGGATGAGGACGAGGGAATCGCGGAGCAGTACCGCCAGAACGCATCTTCGCTCAATACGACGGTAAAAAACCTGAAGAAGACACTGAATCGGCTGACCAAAGCCACAGGTGCCAATGAGACTATGATAAATACTCTGACACAGACCGCGCAGACGCTCATGTGCTCATACAAGCAGATGGAGATGAATGTCACTACGGCACAGAAGTCATACGACGCGGCGATGAGCGCATATAGCAGCACATCGGCGAGATATGCGGTGGGGATGGCATCGGAGACAGATGTGACGGACGCGCTCAATACGATGCTGACTAAGCAGAATGTGCTGAGTGACTATACCATCCGGCGGGATTCCGTGAGATTTTCGCTGCTGTCGCTGCTGGGAATCACGGACGGAGGCGATGTGGTGATAGGAGATGTGCCGGCGCCTGATCTGGCGGCAATCGCGGCGGTGGACTACGCATCCGACGAGGCATTGCTGCTATCCTATGATACAAAGCTGCAGAGCGCAAATCATCAGAACGGAGCCAATGCACTCAAGGAGGCGGAGTATACCGAGGCGCTGGGCGAGGCATATACGAGCGCCAAAGAGACATATTCCAATCTGCAGACGCAGCTGCTGCAGTATCAGGCAGCGCAGGAGGCCTATCAGGCGGCGCAGGCGGCATACGGGACGGCGCAGAGGAAGAAGTCCGCTGGCATGATGACCGAGGCGGAATATCTGTCGCAGGAGGCGGTATATCTCTCGGCATATACCGCATACAGGACGCAGGAGATGAACCTGACCCAGGCATATGCGAACTACAACTGGGCGCTGAAGGGAGTATAAGGCGAAACATGCCTTTTGGAAGGATTGCGCCGGAATACCTCTATGAAAAGGGCATCCCGGCGTGAGATAAGTCCTCTGATACGAGCTCTAGGTATGTGTCCGTCAGTACGCACTCTCGTGAACGCCGCTGACGGCGCGGCCTGAGGGCTCGTTCATGCGCTTGAAGGCCTCGTCCCATTCCAGTGCCTTGGCCGTGGAGCAGGCGACGGATGCCTCGTGAGGCACGCACTTGGCCGCACTCTCTGACGGGAAGTGCCTGCTGAATATCGATCGGTAGTAGTACTCTTCCTTGGTGGCGGGAGTATTGATTGGGAAGCGCTTGTCCGCCAGAGCGAACTGGTTGTCCGTAACGAGCCGGCTCGTCATATCACGCAGCGTGTCTATCCAGCTGTAGCCCACGCCGTCGGAGAACTGCTCTTTTTGTCTCCATACGATA
>CAVJQN010000226.1:0-2742 GCA_963651635.1 Agathobacter sp. | reverse complement strand
ATATACAGGAGGGGCTGAAGGACGCGATAGATACCGGAGAGGTATTTATGGTCGGAGATGTGAAGCAGTCCATATACGGCTTTAGAAATGCGCGGCCGGAGATCTTCATGAAAAAATATGACAGCTTCGCACCTGCCGGCGCGGATAGCAGCGATGGTGCAGATATACGTATCGATCTGTCTTCAAATTTCAGGAGCCGTGCGTCAGTGCTGGACGGAATCAATCGCATATTCAGGGCAATCATGATGCGGGATCTGGGCGGAGTAGAGTACACTCCCGAGGCGGAGCTGCATGCCGGCGCCGAGTACCCCGTGCCGGGGGAAGGTGTGCGTACAGGAGGGAGAACACAGCTGCTTATACTGGACAAAGCGGGTGATAGCGCAGATACGGATGATAGCGACGCGGAGCAGGACGGCGCCGCAGCCGACCCGACCGTTCTGGAGGCTCGTATGGTGGCACGGAAGATACACAGCCTCATGTCGGGACCTGAGAGCATCAGCGTGCGTGAGGGCGACGGATACCGCCCGCTGAGATATGCAGATATAGCGATATTGTACCGCAGCGGCGCCAATGCGCAGACATACCAGAGCGTGCTGATGGACAGCGGCATCCCGGCGTATATAGACAGCAGGAAGGGCTACTTTGACACGCAGGAGGTCAGAACCATGCTGGCTGTACTCGGAGCGGTGAACAATCCCCTCAGAAACATAGAGATGACGGCATGGCTGTGCAGCCCCATGATAGGCATGACGCAGGAGGAGATAGCCCGTCTTATGGCGGTATACAAGAGACGGCGCAAAAAGGACGGTCTGCGCTGTGTGAAGCGTGCGCTGGAGCTGGCGGCGGAGCTCCTGCCGGAGACGGAAGCAGATGTACGAAAAGCTGTCAAGGAGGGCCCGGATATACAAGAGAGTACGGGATATGAAAATGATACACATAGCATGACGGATGTGTGCATCGACGAGGAGGCACAGGCGGTGCGCCGGGACAGCCTCATGACGGCATCCATCCGCTCCAAGGCGGCATTGGCACTGAAAAAGCTGGCGGACTATGACGAGAGATCGCGCAGTATGCCTATATCCGAGCTGATCGCATATATATGCAGCGATACGGGATACTACGACTATGTGTCGGCACTTCCGGGCGGAGGCGTGCGCAGAGCCAATCTCGAACGCCTGATGGAGCTGGCGAGAAACTATGCCAGGACGGGATATCAGGGACTGTTCAATTTCGTGCGCTATGTCGAGACTGTCCGAACCTACAACGAGGATATGGGAGAGGCAAATGTCCTCGGCGAGAATGACGATATAGTGCGCATCATGACGATACACAAGTCTAAGGGGATGGAATTCCCGGTATGCATACTCGCGGAGGCGGGGCACGGCTTCAACCGGGACAGCAAGGGTATGCTTATAGACTACGATCTCGGGATAGCCTGTGCATATATCGATCCCGAGCTTCATGTGAAATATCCCACATTGAAGCAGCAGGCCGTGCGCTTCAAGCAAAAAAATGAGCAGCTGGGCGAGGAGCTGCGGATCCTGTACGTGGCGCTCACGAGAGCCAAGGAGCAGCTCATCATCACTGCGGGAGTCAATGACTATAAGAGGGCGGCAGACAAACGCGCCGGCATGCAGGGCATAACGGGAGTGCGCAGCGCAGGCTGCTATCTGGACTGGCTGCTGATGGATCCTGAGGGATACGATCTGGATGTCCGGGTGTATCGCTCGTCAGATCTGCCTGGCGATATGCAAAAAAGCGCGAAAAAACAGGCTCTTGACGAATGGCTCGACAGACTGGTGCTCACGCCGGAGGCGAAGGCGCACTATGACGGCATATTTGACTTTGTATACCCGCATCAGGCGGATACGACATTGCACAACAAGGTCTCGATCTCAGAGCTCAAGCGCCTCGGACAGCATGAGGACGATGAGCAGACCTATGTGCCGGAGTACGCGGCGGGAGATGTCGGGACGGCAGAGACAGTGAAAGATGAGATGGCATTGGCCATCGGTGAGACGGACGGGCACAGCGAGACGAGCCGCGGAGAAGATGCTGCGGCCAGTGACGTGATATCTGACAAACAGGCCGCTGGTCTGACCGGGAAAAGCAGCTATGCAGGCGCGCAGCGCGGCAGTATATATCACAGAGTCTTTGAAAAACTCGATTTCTCACGGGCTGCGGATGCGGCGTCGATGAAGGCATATCTGGACGAGCTGCTCCCGGATACAGAGGAGAGACGCATGGTCAAAAGCCGGGATATCCTGTGCTGGGCAGAGTCGGATATAGGACGGGCGGCGGCGGATGCCGACGCGCAGGGTCGCTTTTTCAGAGAGAGGGAGTTCATCATGGGACTGCCCGCGAGAGAGCTGGGGATAGCGGACTCTGACGAGCCTGTCCTGATACAGGGTATCATAGATGCCTATATAGAGTCCGATGATGCGATCACGCTGATAGACTACAAGACAGACCGCGTGAAGACGGGAGAGGAGCTCAAGGAGCGCTACAGCATACAGCTGAAGTACTATGCGATAGCTCTGGAGAAGATGAAGCACAAGCCGGTGAAGCGACAGCTCATCTGGTCGGTGCAGCTGGGAGAGACCGTGGAGCTTTGACGCGGACGGAGCCGTAAAATGCCGCCAAATCACGGGCGAGACGTGCATTTGCGGAGATTTCTGTGCTATGATGTGTGGCGTCAAAAGGCATTTTGCCCCCAAGTTGGTACGGGCTGCAGTCTTGAGG
>CAVJQN010000225.1:0-2760 GCA_963651635.1 Agathobacter sp. | reverse complement strand
GCCTTCGTGCTTCGCACTCGGCAATCGTGGACGGCTATCGCATGGGCAGTGCTAATGCTTCTCTTCGGAGCTACGCTCCTTGACAAGCAAAGCCACTGCCTCAGAAAGGAGTTTATTTATGGCACTTGTTACCACCAAAGAAATGTTCCAAAAGGCCTACGACGGCGGATATGCCATCGGCGCCTTCAATGTCAATAACATGGAGATCATCCAGGGCATCACGGAGGCATGTCAGGAGGAGCACGCTCCCGTCATCCTTCAGGTCTCCAAGGGCGCCAGAAAGTATGCCAATCACAACTATCTGGTCAAGCTCGTAGAAGCCGCAGTCATCTGCTGCCCCGATATCCCGATAGCGCTGCATCTTGATCACGGTCCCGACTTCGAGACCTGCAAGTCCTGCATAGACGGCGGCTTCACCTCCGTCATGATCGACGGATCATCGCTTCCGTTCGCAGAGAATATCGAGCTGACGCGCCGCGTCGTAGACTATGCTCATGAGCGCGGCGTCGTGGTAGAGGCCGAGCTCGGCATACTCGCCGGCATCGAGGATGATGTCAAGAGCGATATATGCAGCTATACACGTCCCGAGGAAGTATTTGAATTTGCGGAGAAGACCGGCTGTGACTCTCTCGCCATCGCCATCGGCACCAGTCACGGCGCCTACAAGTTCAAGCCCGGCACGAAGCCTCAGCTGCGCTTTGATGTGCTTCACGAGGTAGAGAAGAACCTGCCCGGATTCCCCATCGTACTGCACGGCGCATCGTCAGTGCCGCAGGAGTGGGTCAATGTCGTCAACGAGTACGGCGGTCAGATGCCCGGGGCTGTCGGCGTTCCCGAGGATCAGCTGCGTGAGGCGGCTCGCTCCGCAGTATGCAAGATCAATATCGACACGGATATCCGTCTCGTCATGACAGGCTCGGTACGCAAGTTCCTTGCGGAAAATCCCGCCGTCTTCGATCCCCGCGAGTACCTGAAGCCCGCCCGTGCCAATATCAAGGAGATGGTGCGTCACAAGATCATCGACGTGCTGGGCTGCAACGGGAAGGCGTGAAAGCCAAATGTCCAGCCGTCCTTGTGTGCAAGCACTCAGTCCGGCTGTCCGCTTGGCAACGCTTTCAGAGTAAACCAGATCTCCGCCTTGAAGAGGTCGCCGTCGATGCTGATATCAAAGCGGCCGCCCTGCAGCTGCGTCAGCGAGCGGGCTATCGACAGACCCAGTCCGTGACCCTCGCTGGTGCGCGAGGCGTCGCCGCGCACGAATCTCTCCGTCAGCTCCTGCGCACTGATATTGAGCTGGCTGGCGGAGACATTCTTGAGCGTAAATCTCACGATGCCCTGCGTACCATCCTGCATATCGGCATCATCGCCGTCCGACGGATAAGATGTACTGCCGCTGTTATCATGGGTCTGCAAGCCCGATTTCTCCTGATCCGCACCGGCAGAGACCGGATGCACTCCGGCTGCTCCCGCACCGTTCAGTAAGACATCAGGCAGTCTCTCTATATCCACATATACGCGTGAATTTTCCAGCGCATACTTATATGCATTCGTATAGATATTCTCCAGCACGCGCCACAGCGCCTCACCGTCCGCCCATATGAGCACGGGCTCGTCCGGTATCGTATCCACTATCTTCAGACCGCGCTCCGCGTACCTCTCCTCAAACTCCCCGTTTGCCTGACATACCAGCTCTGTCAGATCTATGGTCGTCATATGCAGCGTCACATTGCCGGAGGAGACCTTGCTTGCCTCTATCAGATCCTCCGTCAGCGACTTGAGATAATGCGACTTCTGCTCCAGTATACCCAGATACTCTACTATCTTCTCGTCCTGCGGATTGCGGCGCTTGATCAAATCGACATAGTTGATGATCGAGGTAAGCGGCGTCTTGATATCATGCGAGACATTGGTGATCAGGTTCGCCTTCATGCGCTCCGCCTTGGTCTGCTCGTTGACGGATTCGTCCAGACCGGAGCTGATATTGTTGATATCCGTAGCGAGATCCAGCTCCTTGCCCTCAAACTCCGTCAGATCCAGCTGGTATCCGATGTCACCCCCTGCTATACGCTTGATCGCCTCGCCTATCAGGTCTGTCTCAGAGGACTTCTTGGTCATGCTGTAGAAGCAGAAGAAGTTCCATCCTATCGTCACGGCGATAAGTCCAAGTATGATGATGCGATGAATAAGCGTAGTCTCATTGAATATCATGATGATGGTCGCTGATATCAGCAGCACATTCGTGAGCAGATAGAGCAGCGCACGGTGCAGCGCACGGCGAGAGAATGACTCGCGCCGCATGATACGGTTGATCGTGTCGAGAGCCAGCTTGATACGGCTGGTATCCCAGAGTATGCCTGCCTTTGCCGACCTTATCAGCGAGAAGCCCGTAAATGTCGTGCACGAGTATACACAGACATCCTTGAGCATCAGCTCCGCCAGCGGCCAGTACTTCTCACCCAGATACATATGCAGGAGCTTGGAGCCGATATTGTCGCAGAAAACGAGTGCTATGATGATAGCTATCAGGCACGATATGATGCGATCCTCCGGTGAGCGCCTGTCTATGGCTATGAGGGTCGCCGTCTTTGCATCCTCCGTCGCCTTGCCCGACATCGATATGAGAAATGCAAGCGTCACGAACATCACGACCGCACCTGCCATCGTAGCCACCAGACCCACGAAATAGCTGTTGCGCTCGTATGAGTATGCCCTGTTGTTCTGATAGTAAGCATCCTGCGCCGGATATGATGTGTCTATGCC
>CAVJQN010000224.1:0-2796 GCA_963651635.1 Agathobacter sp. | reverse complement strand
CCCTTTATGGCGACATCCTGCTGTCCGGCATGGTCCATGATGGCAAAGAAGCTCTTCCCGGATCAGGCGGAGTGCATATCCATGGCGCTCACGCCTATGGTGCTGACCGGACGCCTGATGAAGAAGCGCTATCCCGGCTGCAAGATATGCTTCGTGGGACCGTGCGCCGCCAAGAAGCTGGAGGCAAGCCGCAAGGAGATACGCAGCGACGTGGACTTTGTGCTGACCTTTGAGGAGCTGATGGGCATGTTCGAGGCGAAGGAGGTCGATTTTGACGCATTGCCGGAGGACGATACCGTGCACGGAGCGAGCGGCGACGGACGGGGCTTTGCCGTGACGGGCGGCGTGGCCAATGCTGTCGTGAACTGCATAGCCAAAAAATATCCCGACCGCGAGGTCAAGGTCGAGCACGCGGAGGGACTGGACAACTGCCGCAAGATGCTGATGCTCGCCAAGGCGGGCAAGTATAACGGATATCTGCTGGAGGGTATGGCATGTCCCGGCGGCTGTGTAGGCGGAGCGGGTACGATACAGCCGATAGCCAAGGCGTCGGCGGCGGTAGGCAAGCATGTGGCGGCGTCCACGCATCAGCACGCATATGAGAGCGATTTCAGGGATATACTGCCGGAGATCGAGGAGTGATGCCGCTATATCGCGTGTATATGTGAAGACTTTGCGCCCGGTGTGAAGATTTTGTGTTATTCATTTACCGGTGCTATGCATCTGGTATAATGCCTCTGTCAGAAGGAGATTTATTCTGAACGGAGGTAGACAGATGATATGTTCTAATTGCGGTAATGAGATAAAAGAGGGACAGCGCTTCTGCACGAACTGCGGTGCGGCGGCGGATACGGCTGCGGGCGGCGCAAGTTCCGCAACGGCAGAGCAGGATATGGGAATGACGCAGAGCACCGGTGCGACACAAAGCGTCGAGACTGTGCAGAGTGACAAGACATCGCAGACGGGCGGCATGACGCAGACTGCCGGCACGACGCAGAGCGGAAGCGGCGTCGCAGGCGCGGCATACTCCACACAGAAGTCCGCGGAGGCGATAGTTGCATCGCTCCCCAGAGAGTACAAGCCGCTGTCTATATGGCAGTTCTTCGGATTTGAGGTTCTTTTCAGTATACCGATAGTCGGCGTGATCGTATCGCTGATCTTCGCACTCGACGCTTCAAAGAATGTCTGTCTTACGAACTTCGCCAGAGCGAGATTCCTGTGGATAGTGCTGGAGACGATACTGACGATGTTTGTGGTGGTCATGGTCGCGATAAACTTTCTGCACTGAAATGACAGAGAAAATTACAACATAATCGGGCGGCGGGTGTTATACTGTCCCCATGAGTTTTATCAGAAAGAAAACAGTTAAGACGATGCTGACGGCGCTGGTGATATCCGGCACGTCAGCATTTTGCGCATATGCAGGCATGAATCTGGAGGCAGACGCGGCGGTCTCGGGTATCGCGGTCGCGCTCAACAACTACTACGCGAGGATGCAGCATCCTCAGGAGGCGCTGGTCGAGTCGCTGATGACGGCAGCAAACGAGAATGTCATGGTCATCACGGATGATATAGATGCCGCAGCGGGCGGCAATGAAGGTGATGCCTTAGGTGATGGGACAGAGCCCAAGACCATATATTATACGGATGAAAACGGAGTGCTGCACGAGGAGACAGTCGGAGGCACGCTGTCCGCGACGGAGAAGCTCCTGCAGGACGTGGAGGACAAAGGACCGGAGGTGGAGATTACGACCGACGGCTCTACTGTGGGTACTGTATACGGCACCGCGACGCTCAGGCTCAGACAGAAACCTGACGCGGACTCCAGGACGCTCACGCTTCTGGCGCTGGGAGAGCAGTATACGGTCATAGGATATGAAAATGAGTTCTACAAGATACAGGTCGATGATGATCTCGAGGGCTATGTATTTAAGGACTATATACAGACCTCAAGGAAGACTCCTGAGCAGATAGCTGCTGAGAAGAAGGCTAAGGAGGAGGAAGCCGCAAGGCTGAAGCGCGAGGCTCAGAAGGCGCTGGAAGAGTACGAGGCGGCTCGCAAAAAGGCTGCGCAGGAGGAGGCGGAGAAGGCATCCCGGGCGGCAGAGGAAGCATCGCGGGCAGCGGCTGAGTCCGCGGCACAGGCGGCATACGAGGCATCGAGCAGGGCGGAGGAGACCAGAGTGGAGGCATTTGAATCCTTCACGGGTACGGAGACGATAGAGGGCTCCTCGCAGACGCTGGTGGCGCAGGTGGAGACGCCTCCGCAGACGCCGGCCGCATCCGGCGAGGGCAAGACGGTAGAAGCGCCGGCAGTCCAGACGACTGCGGTACAGACAGTCGCACAGACGACGGCGACGACAGCCGCGGCATCAGAGACCATAGCGGCGGGACCGGGAGCGCTCACATCCGCGCAGAGGACGGCGATGGTGGCATATGCGAAGCAGTTCCTCGGCGGCAAGTATGTATATGGCGGCACCAGTCTGACGGACGGTGTGGACTGCTCCGGATTCGTGATGCGTATATATGAATACTTCGGATATGATATCGGACGCACATCGCGCGATCAGGCGGCAGGCGGGCGCTCAATCAGCTACTCTCAGCTCCAGCCGGGAGATCTGATATTCTATGCGAGCGGAGATACCATCAACCATGTGGCGATGTACATAGGCAGCGGCGATGTCATCCATGCCAGCAACGCGACGAACGGCATCATCATCAGCAAGTACAACTACCGCACGCCGTGCAGGATGTGCAGCTTTCTTGATTGATGCAGCAGATGGCAAATGCACGGCG
>CAVJQN010000223.1:0-2824 GCA_963651635.1 Agathobacter sp. | reverse complement strand
GGGTGAGGTGCTGTGCGCTCACGGGGATCACAGGATAGCCATGGCGCTGGCGGTGCTGTGCACGTTCACTGGCGGCGAGATCGAGGGAGCAGAGACAGTCGCGAAGAGCTGGCCGGGGTTCTGGACTGTGCTGAGAAAGCTCGGGATATCTGTATCTTTCGAGGCGTAGTTATCTCGGGCGAAGGACGACATTTTGAACATCATGCAGGACGCACGGCGCAGGCATGATGGAGCTGTCAATCCGGAAGCAGGGGTCGTATACTGCGTGAAAAGACACGATGTATCTCATGTGTCCGGATTACGGTATGAGGGTAGGGTCATGAATATAGAGATGAAAAAGAGACTGCCTGCGGCATCGCAGGTCATGGCAATGTATCCGCTGAGCGAAAAGGCGGTACAGCAGAAAAAGAAAAATGACGAGACCATAAGGGCGATATTTACCGGTGAGGACCAGAGACTCGCGCTTATCATAGGTCCGTGCTCCGCGGATCGCGATGATGCGGTGCTTGAGTACATTTCCCGGCTGAGAGATATACAGGAGAAGGTCGAGGATAGGATCGTCATCATCCCGCGGATCTATACAAATAAGCCAAGGACGACGGGCGACGGATACAAGGGTATGCTGCATCAGCCCGATCCGACGAAGAAAAGCGATATGCTGGCGGGAGTTATAGCAATCAGGAGACTGCATATGCGGGCGCTGGAGGAATATGGCTTCTCATGTGCGGACGAGATGCTGTACCCGGAGAACTACCGGTTTCTTTCGGATCTGCTCGGCTACGCGGCTGTAGGCGCGCGCTCTGTCGAGGATCAGCAGCACAGGCTCGTATGCAGCGGTCTCAATGTGCCTGCCGGTATGAAAAATCCTACAAGCGGCGATCTGTCGGTCATGATCAATGCCATACACGCGGCGCAGCATCCGCATACATTTCTCTTTACGGACTGGGAGGTGGAGAGCAAGGGAAATCCGCTGGCGCACGCGATATTGAGGGGATATGTCGATGGGGGCGGTCATACGCATCCGAACTACCACTATGAGGATCTGAGGCAGCTCGCGGAGCTCTATGATAAAAGTGATCTGGTCAATCCGGCGGTCGTAGTGGACTGCAATCATGCCAACTCGGGCAAGCAGTATATCGAGCAGATACGCATCGCCAAGGAGGTCATGCACAGCTGCAAGTCATCACCGGAGATACGCTCGCTGGTCAAGGGACTGATGATAGAGTCCTATCTGGAGGACGGCAATCAGAAGCCGGACGGAGGCGTCTACGGAAGATCAATCACGGACGCCTGCATCGGGTGGGAGAAGACACAGCGGCTGATAATGGAGCTGGCGGAGGGGTAGGATGATACTACCGGATTGCTGCGCGCGATGCGCTCCCGCAATCCGGCAAAACATTCGTAATTCGCTCATTTTTCTGCGAAAAATGGCTACTTACTCATGTTTTGGCGGGTTTCAAAGACAAATCCCCTCATGCAAGCAAGCTTGCTTCGGGGATTTGTCCTTGAACCCTTGTATCATCATAATGCACGGTTATGACCGTATAAAAAAATACGCCATTTACATGGTGAGGTAAAAAAAGTAAACTTGATATGAAATTAACAAGCAGTATCATCACAAGGCTTTCAAGGAGAGAAGATTATGAACTATGCAGAGGAATCATTGAAGAAGCATGCCGAGTGGAAGGGTAAGATTGAGGTCATCGCCAAGGTTCCGGTAGAGACCGCGGATGATCTGTCGCTGGCATATACCCCCGGCGTCGCTCAGCCATGTCTGGAGATCCAGAAGGACATCAACAAATCATATGAGCTGACGAGAAGGCACAATCTGTGCGCGGTCATCACCGACGGCAGCGCAGTACTTGGACTTGGCGATATAGGTCCGGAGGCAGGCATGCCGGTCATGGAGGGCAAATGCGTTCTGTTCAAGGCATTCGGCGACGTGGATGCTATCCCGCTGTGCGTGAAGACGCAGGATGTGGATGAGTTCGTCAATGCGGTATATCTGATCTCGGGTTCATTCGGCGGAATCAACCTTGAGGACATCGCAGCTCCCAGATGCTTTGAGATAGAGCGTAAGCTTAAGGAGAAGTGCGACATCCCGATCTTCCATGATGATCAGCACGGTACGGCAGTCATCACGCTGGCAGGTCTTGTCAACGCGCTCAAGGTCGTAGGCAAGAAGATGGAGGACATCAAGATCGTGACCTCAGGCGCAGGCGCGGCAGCTATCGCTATCGTAAAGCTCCTGATTTCGGCAGGCGCAAAGCATGTGGTAATGTGCGACCGCAAGGGTGCTATATATAAGGGCCGCGAGGGTCTGAACTGGATCAAGGAAGAGATGGCTGAGATCACAAATCCTGACCACGAGAAGGGAAGCCTCGCAGATGTTATCAAGGGCGCTGATGTATTCATCGGTGTATCCGGCCCCGGAACTCTGACGACCGATATGGTCAAGACGATGGCAAAGGACTCGATCATATTTGCGTGCGCCAACCCGACGCCCGAGATATTCCCGGATGAGGCAAAGGCAGGCGGAGCAAGGATAGTCTCCACGGGACGCAGCGATTATCCGAACCAGATCAACAATGTGCTTGCATTCCCCGGTATATTCAGAGGTGCGTTTGATGTCAGAGCGTCCGATATCAACGAGGAGATGAAGGTGGCGGCTGCCAAGGCGCTGGCAGAGCTGATCTCCGATGATGAGCTGAACGAGGAGTATATCATCCCGAAGGCATTTGACAAGAGAGTAGGACCCGCAGTCGCAAAGGCGGTAGCCGACGCGGCACGCAGGAGCGGGGTTGCGAGACTGTAAGTACAGCAC
>CAVJQN010000222.1:0-2936 GCA_963651635.1 Agathobacter sp. | reverse complement strand
CCGATCCCGATACAGCCGCGATCGATATCCCCGCGCTGAAGCTGGAGCTGCTGCGTGCGAGAAACTTTATCGAGCATGATATGCGGCTCGCAGAGGAGCTGCTGGAGAGCGTCATGCGGTAGAGACGGTTGTCAGCGCCGCGTCCTTCGCGGCTCTGACAGAGAGATACCGATGAAAAGGAGCAGGAGAGATCATGAATACATGCGAACATGAGCGGATGCCGGACGGGCAGGAGCTGTACGGGCGTATAGATGCTCAGCTCAGCCTGAGCCGTGCAGTGGCACATATCGAGAGGATGAACGAGTGGTACAGATACACGGGCACGCCGGAGGGTGAGGCCTTCGTGGATGATCTGGCCGGGCGGTTGGAACAGTACGGTATACCGTACCGCACGGAGACATATCAGGCATACGCGAGCCTGCCGGTGAGCAGCACGCTGACGCTGGACGGCGGCGAGGTGATACCGAGCATAGCTGATGTATACAGTGCACAGGCCCCGCGGCTGCGGGGGCAGATAGTATATGACCGCTGGTCAGAGAGCAGGCATCATACGCCGGAGGAGCTGGTCGAGCGTCATGCGGCCTTTAAGGACAGGATAGTCCTGACACGTGACGGCGGAGGAAACTTTGTCAACGAGGTCGCACGTGCCGGAGGTCTGGCGGTGCTGCACATCAACACGAGCCGGGGCGGGTATATCCATCACAGCAATGTGAGCCCGTTTTGGGGCACGCCGGGGATCAGAGAGGTGGATATGCTGTGCGTGCTCCCGTCGGCGGGTATATCTCTGGAGGATGGAGAAAGGCTGATCGGGATGCTGGAGAACCGCGAGATCACAGCGGCGCTTGATGTAAAGATGGATACCCGGATCGTCACCACGCGTATGCCGATCGTCGATATACCGGGCAGAAGCGATAAGTTCGTGCTCATACACGGGCACTATGACTCATGGTATGAGGGCATCACGGACAATGCGGCAAGCGACGCCATACTGCTGGAGCTGGCCAGAGCATTTTACATGAATCGGGACAGCCTGAAGCGAGGCATCAGGATAGCGTGGTGGTCAGGCCACTCGGATGCCCGCTACGCGGGATCGACATGGTACTGCGACAGGCACTGGGATGAGCTGAACAGACGATGCGTGGCCAGCATCAATCTGGATCTGTGCGGATGCAAATGCGCCAATCAGATACGCGTGCGCACGACCTGCATGGAGGGGGAGAGTTTCACGGCGGATCTCATCAGAGAGTTCACCGGGGCAGAGCCAAAGCCCTATATCCCGATGGTGCGCGGCGCGGATCAGAGCTTCTGGGGTGTGCATGTACCCATCCATATCATGTTCAAGTATGAGCCGACTGACGAGACCAGAGTATCGCCCTGCCCGAGCGGCGGGCCGTGGTGGCATACGGCGCAGGACACCATAGATAAGCTGGACAGGGATATCCTGATGCGCGATATGCGCATCAATGCCAAGGCGGCATGCCTGATAGCCAACAGCGACGCTCTGCCCGTAGAGCTGACATGGTTTGCACAGGATATGGAGCGCCGCCTCATGAAGATAAGCGAGGAGGCGCCTGCCGGCTGCGATATGACAGGCGTGTTCGCATCGGTCGGGAGCGTGAAAAGCGCCTGCGCACAGCTGGAGAGCTATGTCGATGAGCATGAGGATACCGACTTTGACGCGGTGATGAAGGCCGTGGCGGGAGAGCTGGTGCGTCTGGTCTATACACAGGGCAGCATGTATCAGCAGGATCTGTCGCTTGCATATCAGCCGCTGGGAGTGCTGTCACAGACGGCGCAGCTGGCGAGAGATATGCACGGCGCACCTATGGGGCTGTGTGCCGAGACGGATTTCGTGAGAGCCTGCAACCGTATACAGGGGCAGTGCGACGTGCTGAGCGGCACGATAGAGAGGATACTGAAGGGAGAGAGCATCTGATGCAGACGGAGAAGACACAGGCGTATCCGATGATCGAGCTGACTGCGGAGGATCCGTTCGAGCGCGGAGTCCAGTACGGGACTCAGGCGGCGGACAGGATAGGCATCTGTATCGATTACTATAAAGGATCATTTGCCAGACAGGGTTTCACGTGGGAGCAGGCGCAGGAGTACGCGCTCGGCTACATCCCCGTCATAGAGGAGTCCATGCCGGAGATACTGGAGGAAGCGAAGGGCGTGGCTCGAGGCTCGGGCAGAGAGCTGGGAGAGATTATGGCGGTCAACTGCCGCTACGAGATCAGCAAGATGCCCAAGCCCGAGGAGTGCACCACGGCGGCCGTGCTTCCCGAGGCATCGCGGGGCGGCAAGACCTACGCTGTCAAGAACTGGGACTACAATCAGGGCATCATGCCGCATATCGTGCTGCTGAGGATACGGACGAGAGGCTACTCTGCCGTAGCCTGGGCAGAGGCAGGACAGATGCCCAGAGAGGGCGCGAACTCCTACGGCGTAGCCATCGTCAACAACGGCATCACATCCGTACATGACCACTACGGAGCCGGACTTCCGGTGACCTTCCTGCGCAGACGCGTGCTGGCCAGCAGGAGCTTTGAGGAGGCCGCGCAGTGGGTGCGCACGTTCAAGCGCTGCGTATCCAACAACGTGATGCTGGTAGGCAGCAAGGGTCAGGCGCTGGACTTTGAGGTGCAGCCGGACAGGATGGATCAGGTCTATTCACAGGGCGGCATACTCACGCATGCCAATCACTTCGTGGTGGACGAGGCGGCAGACGCGTTTCCGCAGCGCGCGAAGGTGCGCGACAAGAGGCTGATGGAGCTGCTGGCGAGGCGGCGCGGAGATATCGACGTGCCGTATATCATGGAATGTATGAGAGATCACGAGTACTGGCCGAAGGCGATATGCAGCCATCCGACATTTGAGGGAGATCCGAGAACATATATCCCGGACGGCATCACCGTGGGATCGATGATAGTGGACTT
>CAVJQN010000221.1:0-2955 GCA_963651635.1 Agathobacter sp. | reverse complement strand
ACCAGTATGATGATTGCAAATACGATCAATAGCTTAACTATGTCCATTGGTGCCCGTATCCCTTTCTGTTCCTCATGAAGTGTCCAACGCTCCCGCGTGCATTAGATAGTCGGTCCTAAGCAGTAGATATCCATCGTACTGGTGTAGTGGATGGCCTCGTTTTTCGTCATGCGTCCGTTCAGCACCTGCAGCATCAGCGCAAATGCCTCCTCGCCTACCTGCTCGATGCTCTTGTGACCGCTGATGATCACACCGGCGTTGAGATCCATATCGTGCTGCATACGCTCGTAGGTGTTCGGATTGCCGCAGATCTTGATGACAGGCATACTCGGGAAGCCCTGCGGAGCGCCTCTGCCCGTCGAGAACATCAAAAACTGCGCGCCGGTCGCCGCCATGCCTGTCAGTATCTCGGGTTCCCTGCCCGGAGCATCCTTGATCCACAGACCCTTTTGTGTCGTGACCATATCCGGATATTCCAGCACGCCCTGTATCGGACGGTGTCCGCTCTTGACGATAGCGCCGAGGCTCTTCTCCTCGATGCTGGACAGGCCTCCGGCGATATTGCCCGGGGTGGGCTGACCTCCCCGCATGTCCTCGCCTATCGCCTTGGCGCGGCTCTCCATGCGGTCTACTATGTCATAGATCTTGCAGCCTACCGGCCCCTTCTCTCCGCCGACGGCGCGCCTTGCCAGTATATGCTCTCCGCCTATGAACTCCGTCGTCTCGCCAAATACAACCGTCGCGCCCAGATCCACCAGCTTATCCGCCACATATCCGATCACGCAGTTGGATGCCATGCCGCTGGTCGTATCCGAGCCGCCGCACTTGATACCCATGACGACATTGGATATATCAACCTCCTCGCGCTGAAGTCCGGATATCTCGATAGCAAGCTTCTGCGCCAGATCCGTTCCTTCCTGTACCGCACGGCTCATGCCGCCCAGCTCCTGTATCCTGATGACCTCAACGGGCTTGCCCGTGGCAGCGATCTCTCTGACCAGTCTCTCGGTATCAGTGCCCTCACATCCCAGCGACACTATCAGTGCCGCGCCGACATTGGGACTGCAGCCCAGACTGATAAGCGTATCCGTGACCCTCTTTAGATCTATCGGCAGCTGACAGCAGCCCTGATGATGGAAAAAGCCTATCGTCCCCTGTACTGCACGGCATATCGCCTGCGCCACGTCCGTCGCGCAGATCACGCTCGGTATGACGGCTACCAGATTGCGGCTGCCCGCCTTGCCGTCGGGACGGACATACCCCTGAAATGTGATGCTCATCTCTGGCCTCCGTTCAGATCTCCGCGTCCGCGCATGGCTACCATGTTGTGCACATGGACATACTCGCCCATACGTATATCGGCACTGGCCGCGCCTATGCTCTCGCCGTACTTGATGACGGGCTCGCCCTTCTTGATCGGGCAGACCGCTATCTTGTGACCGTAGGGCACGTCTCCTATCACGTGAACCGGCGTCATCTCGCCCTTTTTGTCGCGTATCTCGACCTCGGTTCCGTCGGTGACATCATTGGCGAAGACTGTAGCCACATTGTCCTTATCATCTACTCTGAGCGCCAGCTTCATATCCGCCGGCTTGACCGCGAGCACCGACACTCCGTCCGGTATCACGACCACCTGCGCGTCACGACCCTTCATCTGATATGCCATCTCCAGCGCCTCATCCGGACTGGAGGCATGTATCATATTGGCCTTCTCCACCTCCTCCTTGCTGAGATAGGTGGTGACGAGGATGACCTTGTGCTTTTTGAGTATCCTGGAGTATATCTGTGCACACCACTGCTCGCTGATGGTCTCCTTGGGCGGTATCTTTGAAAGATACTCGTCTATCTCGTCCACCGTGCCCATGGTGATGAGCTTTTCAAAATATGTGCCGCCCATGCCGTCCGCGCAGGACGCCACCATGATGATCACTCCGTCCTCTCCGGCGCATGCCTCGGCTGTCGCCACTGCCTTCGGGCTCTGGTATACGTTCTGATCCAGCGGATATCCGCCGTTGGAGGTGATGACGATATCGCCCGTGACCGGCTCGCACTGCGCCAGCCTCCTCACGAACTCCACGCCCTGCTCGTGCGCCTGTATCAGATCACCGGCAAATGCAGCCAGTATCTTCTTTTCGCTGTTCTGCGCCACGTTGAGGATAAACTGCACATTGACCATCCGCGCCGCCGTGATCATATCCAGATGTATCGGGTTCCTGTCCAGCACACCCGCCAGCGCCCACGGACTCGCGATAGCCTTGTAGGAGTGATTTTCATTGACTGTAGCCGCGTTGCAGATGCCGGGGAGGATGCTCTTCCTGCCGCCGGAAAAGCCCGCGAAGAAATGCGGCTCGATGAAGCCCTCCGTCACCAGCAGGTCACATTCCACAGCCAGCTTGTTCACATAAAACTCCGCACCCGAGGGCAGCACTCCCATATAGGTAAAATCGTCCGGCTCGTATGCATTATTGACGGCGATCTTCTCATGATCTACGATCTCGTCGCCGAACATGCGCCGCATCTCCTCCTCGGTCGTAGCGCGATGCAGTCCCGTCGCGATGAGTATTGTGATATCCGCGTCAGGATTGCCCCTGCGTATCTCCTCCAGCAGTATCGGAAGCGTCAGCCTGCTCGGTACCGCTCTGGTGTGGTCGCTCGTCACCAGCGTTATCCTCTTCTTGCCTGCTGCCAGCTCGTGCAGCGTCTTGCTGCCGATCGGATGCGCGAGTGCCTCCTGAACCAGCTCCGTCTCTGCCTTGTGCGGATCATACTCATCTCCCTGAGACGTGATCACCGCCTTGAGATTGCGCTCGTCCACATGCAGCTCCAGATGTCCTGTGTAGTATGGGATGGAAATGTTCTTCAAGTTACATACCCTCCTCTTTGAGTTTTTCACATGTAGCTTTCTATACAAGTAGAAAAGAGGAAGGCGGTGATTGACCACCCTCCTCTTTCGAC
>CAVJQN010000220.1:656-2964 GCA_963651635.1 Agathobacter sp. | reverse complement strand
CTTCTACTTCGAGGAGCCCAATACTCCTACTCCCAAGACCGCGAAGTACATCTCAGAGCGCGTCAATATGCCGATATCACACGGCGAGCGTGTATACTCACGCTGGCAGTACGCTCCTTACTTCGAGGATATGTCCGTAGCTGTCATCCAGCCGGATCTCGGCAACTGCGGCGGTATCACAGAAGGCAAGAAGATCTGCGATATGGCTTATGTATATGACATCTCCGTACAGGCTCATGTATGCGCTTCTCCGCTGTCTACAGCAGCTGCGCTCCACCTTGAGTCTGTCATCCCGAACTTCGTCATCCATGAGCATCATCAGATCAACCTTGAGGAATACAACAAGCGTCTGTGCACAGTAGACTGGCAGCCTGTCAACGGCAAGTTCAAGGTTCCTGAGGGACCGGGACTCGGATGCGAGATCAGTGAGTGGGCACTCACCGAGGGCATCGATGTCAAGGTGACGGTTGAATAATCTGTTTCTCAATGTAAAAACGGTTGGTGTCAAAGTTCTCTTTGGCACCGGCCGGCGATACTCACGGAAACCAACGTTGAAAGGAGTCTTTTGCAATGATTAAAGTAACTCATACACCTGAGCCGGGTCCGGGTACACTGGGCAAGCCCGAGCTGTACGCACTGGCTATCGGACAGGTCATCGGAGCAGGAGTTATCACGCTGATCGTACCGGCTATCAAGATGACAGGATATTCGGCATGGCTCGCATATGCGGCGGCTATCATCATGGGCTTCATCATGATCCTGCCGACAGTCTTCGTATCATCCACCCTGCGTCTGGGCGGCGGTAACTACTCCATGCTGTGCGGACTCGCAGGACCCCGTATAGCAGGTATATATGCATTTGCATATCTGACACAGTGTCTGTCACTGTCACTGTTCGGCGCATCGGCGGCGGCATATCTCGGAGATATCATCCCGGCGCTCAGCGGCCACACAGCCCGCATCATCGTCGGTGCTTCTCTGCTGACACTGTTCTATGTCATCAACCTGATGGGCGTAGACATCATGGCCTTCGCACAGAAGCTCATGACATGGTATCTGATCGGCGCTCTGCTTGTATTTGCCATCGTCGGCTTTGCAAAGCGTACGCTTCCCATCTTTGACTTCAGTGATCCCAACTTCCTCATCAACGGCTGGGGCATCACCTTCAAGGACGGACAGATATCCGGAGGCTTCCTGGGTGCGACGCTGCTGTTTGTATACTCGACTCAGGGCTACTACATGACCACGGCATACGGCGGAGATTCCAAGGATGCACGCCGTGATATTCCGATAGTTCTGCTCGCGGCTGTTCCTACTCTGCTCGTGCTGTATGTAGGCGTAGCTATCGGCGGTACAGGCATCATGACTGTAGAGGAATACGGCGAGTCCACGACTCTGGTATATGCGGCAAGGCGTATGTTCAACCCGATCATGTTCTACCTGTTCATCATCGGCGGCCCGATCATGGCTCTGCTTTCGACGCTGAACTCTTCATTCGCATACAACTCCATCACCATCGGACAGTCCTGCGATGACGGATGGCTGCCCAAGGCATTCGGCAAGAAGACGGCAAAGGGCGCCCGCATATATATACTGACCTTCATGTATATCATGGGCATCATCCCGATTGTATTCGGACTTTCGATCACCGTCATCACCAACATGGTGCAGCTCATCGGCGCATGCTTTGCATTCCTGAACTTCAGAGCCTACATCAGACTTCCGAAGCTCTATCCGAAGGCGTGGGCGAAGTCCCGTTATCATATACCGACGGGTCTGTACTACCTCATCTGCTGCACATCCATGTTCTTCTTCATAGTAGTCCTGTGGAAGTCCTGCCTGTCGATGAGCCGCTCGCTCGCTATCACGAACGTCTTAGCTATCATCATCATGGCTGCCATCGGATATATGCGCGGCAAGACCGGCGATATCCAGATCAGAACTTCTATCTGGTCCGGTGATGCCGAGGAGGATGCAGCAGCTGCTGCTATCATCGATGAAGAGGGAAGGAACTGATCCTCTGATATGTAACCATTGTTTCTAGCCCGTATAAAGAACTAAAGAACGGGGGCCGTCGGCACTAGGGTGTGGCGGCTCCCGCTCTTTGCATTATGACACCGTAAGCATATATACAGCAGCACGGCGGGGTCATCAGATCCCGCCGTGCCGTGCTATGCTGCTGTGCCATAAAGCGATTATATATCCTGTTTTGGGCTGCTCAGCATTTGCCGCCTGCCGCCCTTTGCATATCACCTGACGCTGCTCGCAGCTTACTTCTTACTGCTTATTACTGTTTATTACTGCTTCT
>CAVJQN010000220.1:0-646 GCA_963651635.1 Agathobacter sp. | reverse complement strand
CTTTACTGCTTATCTGCCGTCACGCTGACCTTGTGGTCATACCATGTGCCCTTCGTGCCGATGAGCGCGATATCGAACTCCTCGCCGAGCTTCTCGACCGGGATATCAAATCCATAAGCCGTATCTGTCGTGCCGTCCTGATACTTTACAGTATCCGTAGTGGGCTCGAGGAGCTTCGCTCCGTCCTTCTTGGCATCATCTGCCTTGCCGACGAACAGGTTGATTATGCTCTTGGACTTGAGCGTCACGTGCAGTGTCTGCTTGCCGTCCTTGACAGTAAGGACGCCCTTGCCGTCATTGGCCTCGTTTACACCGAACATGGAGCTGTCCGTGTTGAAATATACCTCGTATACGCCGTCCTTGGGATAGTTGGCTATATCGTCGAACTTAACCGTCTCTGCGGCATCTGCTGTTGTCTCTGTGGCTGTATCAGCTGCGCCTAAGGACTCGATAGCTGCCTGCGTATGTGCCTTGTAGATATCCTGAACTGCCGGTATCCTGCCCAGACCTGCTATCTGAGTGTCGATCTTGTCAAACTTGCCCGATGCGGTGAACATGCTCTTCCAGCTGTCATCATCATCGCCTGCCATATCGTTGTTGGCATGGTCGCCTGCTACTACCATCAGAGGACGGAGGATGACATTCT
>CAVJQN010000219.1:577-2966 GCA_963651635.1 Agathobacter sp. | reverse complement strand
ATCTTAGATACTGTCCACAGCAGTGTGCCGGCGGCGACGAGCGTACCTAAAGCATCGCTGTCCCTGTCGGCGGAATCTTCACTGTCTGAGGCTTTGCTGTCAGAAGCCTTATCGCGAGAGCCCTTCCTTTTTGAAGCCTTACTGCTCCGACCGGTATCGCTGCTTTCGCGCTGCATGCCGGCGAGCCGGTCATTCGTATAAGAAAGAGACCTCTGCATATCAGCCATCTGCGCGCTTTGGAGATCCAGCTGCTGCTGGAGCTGCCGGCGCTGCATATACTCCTCGTACAAAAGCACGGCATCCGGGATATTTTGCGCTCTGCCGGCGGATATGACCTTGCGCAGATATTCTATGGCATCTGCGTTCCGGCATTGCTCCGGCACGGGATAGGAAGCAGTCTTTTCCTGCGCAGCAGTCAGCTCTGCCTCCAGAGATTTTATCGCATCGCTGCGATCCACGAAGCACTGCTGTGCACTCAGTACCTTGGCTTTATTGCGGCGGTCTCCTATACGATAGATGCCGACTGAAGCCGCACATATGAGCAGCATCTGCAATATTCGAACGAAAGCACCGCTGTCAGAGCCGATGACGCTAAACAGCAGAAACAGTGCCGCTATGATGATAATGACAGGCAGACGCTTGCCGGTGGTCTGCAGCTTTGCCAGATCGTTCTTCGCATCTGAAAGGCCGGCTCTTGCGCTGTCGAGTCTTCCGGCGATTTCTGCTTCTTTTGCGACAGCGGATGAGAGAGCGTCCAGCTGATCCAACACCTGCTGGCGCTTTTTTCTCTGGCGCCTCTCATATGCGGCGTCCTGTGCATTTGCATCATCGACATACAGCTTGCAGCCGCAATAGCTGCAGTATGCCGACGTGCGCTCCTCGTTCAGCTCAAGATTGGCTCCGCATCCGGGGCATTTTATCATGACAAGTTTCATGTTCCCATTCCTTTACCGTATGCCGCCGCGTTACGGACGTGGTGCTTTTACGGCTATCTGTTTTGGATTATACTAAGATTGATTATCCGCCAAATCTACGGTGCAGGCAAGACATCTTTTGTCCACAACATCATATTATGGTGGATGCAAGGTACCTGAAATGGTGCACGGCATGTAATACGCTGATAATGTACTGATGCCGCAAGGATTTATAACGAGAGGGGCTTTTGATGGACACGACAGAAAGAAGAACATGGTTGATAGATGCAAGAAGATCGGTCGCATTGTCTGCGGCAGTCATATCGCTGTTATGTCTGCTGCCGATGAGTGTATGTGCGGGAACAGACAGAACTGATGTCACAGGAAAGATATATCAGTTCGACAAGGACAGTCACTATGATTTTACCGAAGATGATGCGGCAGAGAATACTGATGATACCGACACCTACGGTACATTTTATATCGGAGGCGACATAACTGATATCGGAGAAGCGACCAAAGGAGTCCCGTCCTATGAGGTAGGCGATGGAGCTCTCAGGCTCTATTACAATTACGGAGATACTGTGCTCAATGCGGGAGATGATGAATGGCATCTCGTGGATGACAAAAGCAGTAAAGCAGGTGATATAAAGCTCTCCTCTGATATCATGAAGGGTGCGATAGTCATTCAGACATCCAAGGATCGCAAAAACTGGGCAAATGCCGACACTATCTGCAATGCATTCAGCGATACCCCTATACGCACAGATCCGATCTATACCGCAAAGGACGTGCAGCTGATCAACGGATGCTATTACAGAGTAGTGGTTATATACGAGCTTGCAATCCGGACGGAAACAGGCAATCTCCTGTTCATCAACACCGATAAATATGATTACAGAAAGTATGCCGAGATTTACGAGTTTTATGCCTATACGGACAGTGGTGAAGCCTCTGCCGCAGCCTCCGGTCAGACATACTGCCTCGGGACGAAGGTAAGAGTGAAAAACTTCGACGGCTACTCCGGTGAAGATGAGATAGATAAAAAAGACATACACTACGGCTGGGAGCTGGGAAGCTTTTTTGTCAGCGGATATACAGACAGTGTCAAGGGCGATGACGGGGATATGGTCTTCCTGAAAAATGTCGGAGACAGGGTGACGCTCTGGTTCAGGCTGGATCAGGACATAAACGGTCTGAATGATAATTCCAAACTGTCAATCACTGCTGATACGGAGGGCTACGATCAATACTTCGAGACTCCGAAGACGGATTTCGGCAGAGGTACTCTGATCGTTCGCTATACGGATCATAACAACGTAAAGGCGAAGCCTGTTATCTACACCAATTATCTGGAAGCGGACGTTTTAGTCGGCGCGGATACGAAGGTGCAGCTGTTTGAAGAGGGCGACTATGAGGTTGCTCTTGACTATGAGGTCACGAGCGATGAACTGATCGATAAAATCGGTCATTAC
>CAVJQN010000219.1:0-567 GCA_963651635.1 Agathobacter sp. | reverse complement strand
GTCATTACAGGATCTTTTTTAAGTTTGCCGTCCGCAACGGCAACTGCATGGTCTATCCCTTTGATGTCAAGACCGGCAGCGAGCTGACAAACAGCTCTATGACTGAAAATGGCTTTCGCCTTGACCTGGCGAAGTCCAGATATCTGAAGATAAATCTCAGGCGGGAGATGCTGAAGGACAGCGCCGATGGATTGATTGAAGACACGCGCTTCAACGGTCCGGCGAGAGACGGAGCGCAATATACGGACGAGGGTATCTATACCATAACAGTAAGCAATCAATATACAGGACAGCTGACCACAAAGAAAATATATGTAGGAACCAATCGCATTCTCCGAGCCTACATGGTCACAGGACTGTCTATACCGGAGATCAAGGAGATGCTTGATGACGGGGCGACCATCCTTGACGATGGCACGATACAGCTTGCAGCTGCCGCACCGGTTGAGGAAACCAAGGCGATGAAAGAAGACGCGGCTGATTTTCCCACATCTGAAACTCCGACGGGTGAGGAGAGCGGAGGCAGTGACGAGACGGAGAGCACAGCGCGCCCGACAGTACCTGTAC
>CAVJQN010000218.1:0-2979 GCA_963651635.1 Agathobacter sp. | reverse complement strand
AAGATATAGGCATCAAGCCGATAGAATGCGTCGGCAGGGAATTTGACCCGAATCTGCACCATGCGGTGATGCATGAGGATGACGATTCAGGCGAACAGAATATCATCACGGAGGAGCTCCAGAAAGGATATATGCTCAAGGACAAGGTCATCAGATGCAGCATGGTGAAGGTAAAGAATTAGAACAGTAGAGGGCTGGAAAGCAAAGAAGTACAAGCAAAGAAGTACGAGCAAAGAAGCAACGAAGTAAAGAAGTAAAGGACTTAAAACAGTAAATATTTCCGAAAGCGGAGGATAAATATATGAGCAAGATAATAGGTATCGACCTTGGTACGACAAACAGCTGTGTAGCAGTGATGGAGGGCGGCAAGCCGGTCGTCATCCCCAACAGCGAGGGATCCAGAACGACCCCTTCGGTGGTGGCATTTACGAAAAACGGTGAGAGACTGGTCGGCGAACTGGCAAAGCGTCAGGCAGTGACCAACGCGGAGAGGACGATCTCCTCTATAAAGAGACATATGGGCACCGATTACAAGGTGACCATCGACGGCAAGAGCTATACGCCTCAGGAGATATCGGCGATGATCCTGCAGAAGCTCAAGGCTGATGCAGAGGCGTATCTGGGCGAGAAGGTCACGGAGGCGGTCATCACGGTTCCGGCATACTTCAACGACGCACAGCGTCAGGCGACCAAGGACGCGGGCAAGATCGCAGGACTGGACGTAAAGCGTATCATCAACGAGCCCACGGCGGCGGCGCTTGCATACGGTCTGGACAATGAAGCCGAGAAGAAGATCATGGTATACGATCTGGGCGGCGGTACATTTGATGTATCCATCATCGAGATAGGCGACGGCGTCATCGAGGTGCTCGCGACCAACGGCGATACGCATCTGGGCGGCGATGATTTCGATACGATCATCACGAACTGGATGATCAGCGAGTTCAAGAAGACCGAGGGCGTAGACCTCTCAGCCGACAAGATGGCGGTACAGAGACTCAGAGAAGCCGCAGAGAAGGCGAAGAAAGAGCTCTCCAGCGCAGTCACTACGAACATCAACCTGCCGTTCATCACGGCGACGGCGGACGGCCCCAAGCATCTGGATATGAACCTGACGAGGGCGAAGTTCGACGAGCTCACCAGAGACCTCATCGAGAGGACGGCAGTACCCGTACAGAACGCTATGAAGGACGCCGGACTGCAGTACTCCGATCTGGGCAAGGTGCTTCTGGTCGGCGGATCCACACGTATGATCAGCGCACAGGAGAAAGTAAAGCAGCTGACGGGACAGGAGCCCTCCAAGACACTCAACCCCGATGAGTGCGTAGCCATCGGTGCCTGCATACAGGGTGGCAAGCTCGCAGGCGACTCCGCCGCAGGAGATGTGCTGCTGCTGGATGTCACACCGCTGTCGCTGTCCATCGAGACGCTCGGCGGCGTAGCTACCAAGCTGATCGAGAGAAATACCACCATCCCGACCAAGAAGTCGCAGGTATTCTCCACGGCGGAGGACAATCAGAGTGCGGTCGATATCCATGTCGTACAGGGCGAGCGCCAGTTCGCAAGAGACAACAAGACACTCGGTCAGTTCAGACTGGACGGCATACTCCCGGCGAGGAGAGGCGTACCGCAGATCGAGGTCACATTTGATATAGATGCCAACGGTATCGTCAATGTATCCGCCAAGGATCTGGGCACGGGCAAGGAGCAGCATATCACGATCACGTCCGGCTCCAACATGAGCGACGCGGATATCGAGAAGGCGGTCAAGGAGGCAGCCGAGTACGAGGCAGCAGACAAGAAGAAGAAGGAGAATATCGACGAGTACAACGATGCTCAGGCGATGGTATCCTCATTTGAGAAGTCTCTTGAGGAGGTCGGCGACAAGGTAGGCGCTTCCGAGAAGGCGGCAGCCGAGGCAGACCTTGCGGCACTCAAGGAGGCGATAGAGAGAGCTCCGATCGATCAGATAACTGACGACCAGATAGCCGATATCAAGGCGGCGAAGGAGAAGCTGATGAACACGATGCAGCCTATCGCTCAGAAGGTATATGAGCAGGCACAGGCATCGGCAGGCGCACAGGGCGGCGCTCAGACCGGACCGGCACCGGAGTCCTCGGACGGCGGAGCCAATGACGGATATGTAGACGGAGATTTCAAGGAGGTCTGATAGTTTCAGATGGCAGACACGAAGAGAGATTACTATGAGGTTCTCGGCGTCCCCAGGGACGCCGATGAGGCCGCTATAAAAAAAGCATACAGAGTCCTTGCCAAGAAATATCACCCGGATGCAAACCCGGGTGATAAGACCGCCGAGGAGAAGTTCAAGGAGGCGAGCGAGGCATATGCCGTGCTGTCGGATCCGGAGAAGCGCTCCAGATACGACCAGCTGGGCATGGCAGCGTTCGAGCAGGGCGGCGGTGGCGGCTTCAACTATGACGCGGCCGATTTCTCGGAGATGTTCGGAGATATATTCGGCGACTTCTTCGGCGGCGGCTTCTCCAGAGCGTCGAGCAGGAGCGCGTACAGCGGACCGATCAAGGGAGCAAATACGAGAACTTCCGTGAGACTGACCTTTGAGGAGGCGATATTCGGCTGCGAGAAGGAAATCACGGTCAACTACAAGGAGGAGTGCTCCACCTGCCACGGCAGCGGCTGCGCGCCGGGGAGCTCCCCCGTCACATGTACCAAGTGCGGCGGCAAGGGACGTATCGTCTATACGACGAACAGCCTGTTCGGCACGGTACAGAACGTATCGGACTGCCCCGACTGCGGCGGCAGGGGTACGGTGATCAAGGACAGATGCAAGTCCTGCGGCGGCAGCGGCTACAAGACCGTCAGAAAGACCTTTAAGGTCACTATCCCCGCAGGCATCGACAACGGACTGTCAGTACGACTGGCGGGCGCGGGCGAGCCGGGACAGAACAACGGCCCCAGAGGAGACCTCTTGGTGGAGGCGATAGTAGCACAGCATCCGAT
>CAVJQN010000217.1:0-2985 GCA_963651635.1 Agathobacter sp. | reverse complement strand
GAGCTGCGATGCCCGTACCGTGAAAGCCTACGTCGTGGAAGCGCCCCTTGGCCGCCAGCCCCAGCCTGATGATGATCTCCCAGCCGGCCACGATAGCCGTGAAGATATCGCGGGTGCTTGCGCCTGTGAGCTCTCCGACGCAGATGGCGGTGCTGACGACAGCGGCACTCGGATGGATGATGGATGCGACATGGGTATCGTCATAGTCCGCACCATGTATGAGAGCGGCATTGTACAGGACGGCATCGGCGAGTCCGGCCTTCTCCTCGCGTCCCCACAGAGTAACCTTGCCCGATGTGCCGAGCTCCTCTATCGCTGAGCGGACGGCCTGCGCATGAGGCAGATCCTGACAGGACATGGCGACTCCGAAGGTGTCCTTGAGCAGGAGCCTTCCGTGATCTTTGACATCCTCGGGGATATCAGAGTATTTAAGAGACAGTGCAAAACCGGCCATACGCGCTGCGATGGTCGGCTGCTGATGTGTTTCACTCATGCTGATTCCTCCTTTATCATGCTACATTGCTATGTAGACAATGTAGGATGATTTCAGAGGGCAGGCCAATACTGTTTTTGACCGAGCAGCATTGCATTTATGACATGCGGAGACAGTCGGAGACATGCGGAAGAAGAGTGCAGCGAGAGCAGCACTCCGATATCACCTGATGATGGTCACGATAGCATGTTTGAGCTGCTCGGCGATATGCGACAGCGGCGAGGTCTCGAGATGTGCGATGCCGATAGCCCACTCGGCATCAAATTCCGGCTCTATATGGTAGTAGGGCATATGCGAGCCTCCGTGCATCCTGACAGCCTCCTCCGTACAAAAGGCATATCCCAGCCCGCTGTATGCGAGCAGTGCGACGGTATAGCTGTTGCTTGACTCAAATACCATCTGCGGTGACGCACCGAAGCCTCTGAATATCCTCTCAAGGACACGGCGGCTCTGCTGGTTCAGGAAGCCGGAGATGATAGGCTTGTCGAGGTATTTCTCTATGGGTATGTATGCCGTGCCGTCGCGCTCATAGGCGACGGAGGCAGTAAACTCGTCATCCTGAGGTGCGACCATCACCAGACGGTCACGCACGAACGGCTCAAAAATCAACCCGTCCGTGACTGCCGACTCCCCGACTATGGCAAAGTCCAGATGCTTTTCAGCTATCCATGAGATGATGTCGGACTGGAGCTTTTCGTGCAAATGCACGGTCACATGGGGATACTGCTTTCTGAACACAGGCAGCACACGCGGAAGTATATACTGGGAGCGGTTCGAGCCCATGCCGACCTCGATCTCGCCGCGGTATTTGCCGTATTCCGAGATGTCGAAGCGCAAATCGGCCTCCATCTTGATGATCTCTCTGGCATACTTGAGGAAGATGCTGCCGCTGGTGGTGGGCACAGGCCCTTTAAGCGTGTTGATAAACAGCGTGGTACCCAGCTCGTCCTCCAGAGACTTCACATTTCTGATAACTGAGGATCGACTCACTCCAAGCCGCTCGGCCGCCTTAGTCAGTGACGTATGCGCCGCGTAGGTGGCGGCATATTCGATCTCCTTAGTATTCACTGTACAAATACCTCCGGCTTGTTTTTGATGCAGTCCTGCAGGATGGCTACAGATTTGAGCGCGATATCGGACAGCGGCGTATCATCCGGGTGCGCTATGACCAGCTGCCAGCTCGCTGCCCATGTCGGCGGGAACTGCAGATAGGCGAGATCATAATTGCGACCGAAATATCTGGCGTAGCTCTCGGGGACAAATGCTGCGCCCACTCCTGTCTGCGCGAGAGCCATAGCGGATATGAAGCTGGACGTCGTGATGGCGATCCGGGGTTCTATGCCTGCCGACAGGCAGATGCGGTCGGCGATCTGGCGGTTGCGCTGATTGGACATCATCATGATAAAACTTCTATGAGCCATCATTTCCTTAGTGACAAGGGGCATGGATGACTCGGATGATGCGGATAATGACGGATCATCGGCAGATACTGCGAGAAGAAATCTCTCCTCATAGAGCGGAAAATAGCTCAGATGCGGGTCGCCGACGGGCGTATGGAGTATCGCATAGTCCAGCTTCCGGCCGGCGGCGAGCTCCTCGAGTGTCTGCGAGGAATTTTCGATAAGTCTGAGCGACGCATCGGGAAAGGCATGCTTGAAATCGCGCACCAGCTCCGGCACCAGCATGCTGCCCAAAAACGAGGTCACGCCAATCTCCAGCTGCGACGCGGCATTCGGCAGCACGCCGATCTCATCCTGCATTTTCTCAAAGGCTTCCTTTATGCGCTCGGCTGTCTCGAGGTACAGACGGCCTGCGCGGGTGAGCCTGATCCCGTCCTTGGAGCGCTGAAAGAAGTCAGTATCGTAGTCCTTCTCAAGTCTGTGAAGAAACTGCGTCAGGGACGGCTGAGCTACGAAGAGCTGCTCCGCTGCCTTGGTGATGCTGCCTGTTTCGGCTATAGCAGATATGTAAGCGATATCCTTGTCCTTCATGCCGGAAATTGTACTACAAGGTGTCCAAAAAAGCTATCCATGGTGAATAAAAGAAATATTGGTACAGCGGGGGAGCGCTTTTTACAATTAAACCAACATGGCGCCGTAGTACATTATGGATATGGTTAGGAGATCAGTATGCAATATGATTTCGATGAGATAATCGACAGACACCATACTAGCTCTTCAAAATGGGACAATGTGGGAGCGCGTGTCGGAGATCCCGAGGCGCTTCCGATGTGGGTGGCGGATACGGATTTCAGATGCCCGCAGCCTGTCGTCGATGCAATCATGAGAAGAGCACAGCATCCGATATACGGATATCCTTTCGTGACGAAGGACTTTTACGACTCTACCATAAGCTGGATAGAGAAGCGTCACGGCTGGAGGCTGGAGGCGGACTGGCTGGTATTTGCGACGGGTATCGTCCCTGTCTTCAATACCATGATCCAGGTGCTGACGCAGCCGGGAGACCGCATCATCATCCAGCGCCCCGTATAT
>CAVJQN010000216.1:0-3054 GCA_963651635.1 Agathobacter sp. | reverse complement strand
TCTCTCTCTGTTGCCCTCTTTAATCTTGTTGTATACCCTTACGGTATCTCCTACGTGGAACTCGTCCACATTCTCCTTGAGCTGTTCAGCCTCGATGCTTCTGATGATGTCTTCCATCTCTGTGATCCTCCTAAGTTATTAGACATTCATGACCTCGCAGCTTTAAGTGCTCATGTAAGAGGCAGCGGAATATCCGATTCATTTTCACAACGCGCTCTAATTTAACACAGTCCATACGGCAAGTCAAGAAAAACCGCGGCTACAGCTCCAGCAGTCCCTTCATCACGTGCACACGGATGTACCCCTCATCAAGGCACACCTCAAGTATACAATCCTTGATATACGGGAAAAGGACTGTCCTGCCCTCGTTCAGTCTGACCTCCATCACCTGATTGGCTCCCGTAGGAAGCATATCGGTGACCTCGCCCAGCTCGGTGCCTTCCTCGTCTATGACCCTCAGCCCTATCAGATCGGAGATGAAATACTCTCCCTCCTCCAGCGGCACGGCATCGCACCGGTCGATCATCAGATCCCTGCCCTTGAGCTTTTGCATCTCCTCGGGCGTCGTGATCCCTTCAAAGCCGCATATGACCATGTTCCGGGAGTATCTGACGTCCCTGATCTCCAGTCTGGTCTCCCTGCCCCTTGCATCCGTCGCATAGACATGCTTCAGATTCTTAAACCGGGTCATATCGTCCGTGGTCGGATATACCTTGCACTCGCCGTGTATGCCGTGCACGGAGGAGATGACCCCTACTCTCAGTCTTTTTTCAGTACTCATTCGATATCGACGAAAACCTTGCGCTCGTCATCGGCAGACGCGGCCTTGACCACGGAACGTATAGCCTTGGCGATCCTCCCGCCTCTTCCTATGACCTTGCCCATGTCCTTGGGAGCGACCTGAAGTTTTATCTCAAGGATACCGTCGCCCTCCTGCTCTGTCACGACGACCTGCTCCGGCTCGTCGACCAGCGCCTTGGCGATAGTCTCTACCAGTTCTTTCATTCGGCTCCTCCGGTCAGCTGATTACTGGATCCCGGCATTCTTGAGGAGCTTTGCCACTCTCTCTGTCGGCTGCGCGCCTGCCGCGAGCCACTTCTTTGCCGCCTCCTCGTTGATCACGATCTTGCTCGGCTCCGTCCTGGGATCGTATGATCCGATCTCCTCGATGAAGCGTCCGTCACGCGGTGATCTGGAATCTGCCACGATGATTCTGTAGTAGGGTGCCTTCTTCATGCCGATTCTTCTGAGTCTCATCTTTACTGCCATTACATTAGTCCTCCAAAACGTTTTTTACTTTTCATCATTCCGGTCAGCTGCTTCTGCATCTTCTTCATTTGATCGAACTGCTTTACGACGCGGTTGACCTCCGATATATCCAAACCACAGCCTCTTGCTATCCTATTCTTGCGCGACGGGTTGAGAAGTCCCGGATCATTGCGCTCCGCAGGAGTCATGGAAAGAATCATAGCCTCTATCTTGTCAAATTGCTTCTCGTCCACCTCTGTCGGCATCTGCATACCCTTCATGCCCAGTCCGCCAAGTGACGGAAGCATGCCCAGTATCCCGTTGATGCCCCCCATCTTTCTGACCTGATGGAGCTGGTCGAGGTAGTCATTGAAATTGAACTCGGCGCTGCGCATGCGCTTTGCCATCTCGGCGGCTTTTGCTTCGTCGAAGTCCGCCTGCGCCTTTTCTATCAGGGAGAGCACATCTCCCATGCCCAGTATGCGCGATGCCATGCGGTCGGGATGAAATATATCAAAGTCCGACAGTTTCTCACCCATACCCGCATAGTATATGGGCTTGTCCGTGACGGATCTGATGGACAATGCCGCACCGCCTCTGGTATCGCCGTCCAGCTTGGTCAGGATAATGCCGTCTATGCCTATCTGCTCGTCGAACTGGCTCGCCACATTGACCGCGTCCTGTCCCGTCATCGCGTCCACGACCAGTATCGAGCAGTCCACATCCACCGCCGCCTTGATGGCCTTGAGCTCGTCCATCATGTCGTCGTCCACATGGAGGCGCCCCGCGGTATCTATGATGAGCAGATCGTTATTTTCCCGTAGCGCGTGCTCCCTTGCGGCTCTTACTATATCCGCGGGCTTCACCTTGTCGCCCAGCGTGAACATCGGCACATCCACCTTCTGAGCGTTGATGCGCAGCTGCTCTATCGCCGCCGGTCTGTATATATCGCACGCTGCCAGAAGCGGACGCATGCCTCTTGATTTGAGCTTTGCTGCCAGCTTGGCAGCGGTCGTCGTCTTGCCCGCTCCCTGCAGACCCATCAGCATGAGCACATTCAGCCTGCCCGGCTCGAATCTCAGCTCGACAGCCTCGCCGCCCATCAGGCTCACCAGCTCCTCGTTGACGATCTTGATCACCTGCTGAGCCGGAGTCAGCGATTCCAGCACCTCGCTGCCCACTGCGCGCTCCTCTATGCTCCTGATGAACTGCTTGACCACCTTGAAGCTGACATCTGCTTCCAGCAGCGCCATCCGCACCTCTTTCAGCGCGGTCTTGACGTCTGCCTCTGTCAGCTTGCCCTTGGAACGCAGATTTTTGAATATATTTTGAAGCTTTTCGGTCAGTCCTTCAAATGCCATCCGAACCTCTATAGTAGTCTCAGTATCTCATCCTCCAGCTCGGTTCCCTCCACTATCTTCTGTATCCGGGCGAACCGCTCCGCAAGTCCGAGCTTTTCCTCATATCCTTCCAGTATCCTGTCGCAGCGCTTTATGATATCATGCACGCCCTGCCGCGTGATGCCCTCCTCCTCTGCCACCTCCGACAGGGAGTAGTCGTCCAGCACCACTGCCTCATATACCTGACGCTGATGCTGCGTAAGGAGCGGCCCGTAGAAGTCATACAGGCGCCCGCGCTGCTCCATGAGCTTTATTTCATCTTTTTCTTCCGTTTTAGCCACTGCGACATGATATCAAAGCCGCAGCAGGCTGTCAAGTGTTTTTGCTTGACGCATGCGGCCCTCATGCTCTTTGTCCTTTTGCCGGTGAATATGATCCTCGTCGGCTTCTACGTATAACACGGAGC
>CAVJQN010000215.1:0-3115 GCA_963651635.1 Agathobacter sp. | reverse complement strand
GTCAATATATTCGAGGTCGTCTTGCTGTGCCAGCTGTACCACAGCTTTGTGATGTGCCGAGTTCCAGCCGTTACATGCGGGGATTGTAGTCAGAACCAGATGCAATCCTTTTTCACGGCAAAAGTCAACGATCCGGTGGTAATAGTAGAGCTGCTCCTCATTGAAGTCGGCCTTTTCTTTATCTTCCGATACCCCCCCGGGTATTCTTTCATGTTCAGATTTGTAGCTATTGAATATCTCCTAGCGCCCCTGCTGACATCGGAATATGCGCATCCGCGCAGATAAATATGGGGAGCCTCATATTCAAAATCCGCAGCGGTCAGTTCTTTCCACCTCTTGTGATATACAATCACAGGATTCAGATGTGCGAGAACATCCTTCCGGTCCCCGGTTCTGTATGCTCCCAGAAAGTATTCCTTTACAGCTTCTATCTTCACACCAGAAAGGCGCATACCGTCCACTGCCTTCCAATGCATCGAATCGTCGGTTCCCCTGCGCAGCCATGATGTGTCGAGCACGACCGTCTTCAAGCTGCTCGAATGCAGCCTATATGCTTCTTGCAGCCACGTATAGGATGTAATCATCGCCTGACATGATGATCCAAAGTTATATGCGCAGATGCCGTAGTCCCGATACAGCTCAGGCGCCGCAATACCGTGCATGACATGACTGGTGCCATAAAAAGCAACCTCTATCGTATCTGCAGGTTCTTCATAGAAGCCCAGCTCTCTGTCATAATGATTCTCAAAAAACCACTTTGGCTGAACTACAGCGGCCAGCAGTAAATAGAGAATCGCTGCGATGAATACCGCGGCGCACACTCTTGGTAGCCATGAGATTTTCTTCACTCTTTCCGACACACAGCGCCTCACTGATTGCAAAATGATTTTAACAGTATAGCCCTACGGCGGGTCAGCTATCAAGTCGAATTTTTCTGCATGACATCATTTTCCCGCCGCGGCAGCATTCTGTCCCTGATATCAAATCCCACCGCCATCACCGATGCCACTATCCCTGTCGTAAAGCCGCTGTTATACAGCATCAGTCCGCCGTGAAATACCGACATATGCGGCACCAGCCACGAGCACAAAAGCCCCGCAGCCACGCCCTGCCATCTGCCTCTGCGCAGCACTATCGGGCACATGCCTATCGCAAATGCCATGCTGCTGAGATTGCTCTGCAGAGCAGGATGCCATACACCTCCGGTGACCGTCCGTATCAGAGTCAGCAGCAGATATCCCGCTATGATTGGCCATGTGCATGCCGGAGTCTCCGTACCCGCTGCAAATGACATCGAGGCAAGCAGCGCTCCCGTCGTCATGCCGGTGAAGCCCGCGCCGACCCCCGACATATCCGTCAGGATAAAGAAATCATAGACCGCCAGCATGAACAGTCCGGATATACCGATATTGATGATGCACAGCGGCTCGCCGTATTTTTCCATGAGATTGCCTGTTTTGTTGAACAGCAGCTCGCGATAGCCTTTCAGGCTCCATCCGTTGAGGCTCACTCCCCAGAGGATAGTGGCGCTGCACAGCACGATCACGATGAGATTGACATATCCGAAGTAGGAGCCGGAATAGCTCGCATAGATCACATTGTCATGCGCGAGTGCATACGGCACATCATGCGCAAATACCTGATACATAACAAAATAAAGCAGCACCGCCAGCAGTCCGCCGCCCGCGCCCGCATTGAACAGCGTATATCCTCGGTTCAGCCGCAGGCTCAGCCGCAGGAACTTCGGGAAAAGCGCTCCTATGATGAGACTGACAGCAATTACCATAAGGAAAGCCTCTGCGGTCACTATCGGATTGGACGCGTCGAACTCGCCGAGTGTATACCGAAACATGATCTCGCTGACCAGCGGCCCGAAGCAGCTCGCCATGATGCACATATACAGATGATCCTTGATACCCTGCTTGCTGACCGCAAAAAATATCGCGGTTCCGATCGCGCACGGCCAGATGTTCAATATACTCTTGCCCAGCGTGCCATGTCCTATCATCAGGAAAAATGCCGCCATCATCGCGGAGTTGAACTCCGCGCCTATGATCCCGGCGACTATGACTACGGCGAGACCGCACAGACCGGTATTGACCAGCGCCGCGCCGAGACTGGCATATGCGAAGTAATCGGCGGATTTGTCCGGGCTCAGCATGATATATATAAGATCCGCGACCAGATTGCCCGCCTGACCCATGCAAAGCGCCGCGATGATGCCCGCCGCAATCAGCCCGAGCGCCCAGTACAGGCACAGCCGTCTCATATTCATATGCAAGATCTTTTTCATATGTCCTCCCCGCGGGTCGCTTTGGTTAATAACTTAACATACAACACGCAGTGCTTGCAATATCGTGCTTTTCCCCTTATACTTGACACATTCAGTGATTTCTGTTTTTCTGCATCATGCTTGCGGTCTCAGTCTTCGTGACTGCAATCTGAGTTCAGTCCTTGTGATCTCAATCTTTGAACTCACTCGTTCGTACATGAGAACGGATAATCTATGCTTAGTAAGGTAGCCGCTGCCGGTCTCTCCGGTATAGACGGCTTCATCGTATGCATCGAGGCGGATGTCAGCGACGGCATGCCCGGTATCAACATGATAGGTCTCCTCTCCTCCGAGGTCAGGGAGGCGGGCGAGCGCGTGCGCACCGCCGCTGCCAACTCCGGCTTCGGACGCAGTATACGCAAGGTCACCATCAATCTCTCACCGGCCAATATCCGCAAGGAGGGCTGCGGCTACGATCTGGCGATAGCGGCTGCATATCTGCGCTCCTGCGCTATGATAAGATCCGATATCTGCGACAGCCTCATCAAGGACAGCGTCTTCATCGGAGAGCTCTCTTTGGGCGGCGAGGTGCTGCCGGTCAACGGCATACTCTCCATGACCATGTCTGCCCGCGAGGCAGGCTATCGGCGTATATTTGTCCCTGCGCCCAATGCTGCCGAGGCGGCGGCGATAGACGGCATCGAGGCATACGGCATATCATCGCTCAAGGAGCTGGCTGATATCCTCGGCGGCGAGCTTCCCCTGCCTCCCAGAGCGGTCTATATCGAAGATCCGCTGGGCATCGCGGACGAGCGGGACTTCTGTGACATACACGGGCAGGAC
>CAVJQN010000214.1:0-3223 GCA_963651635.1 Agathobacter sp. | reverse complement strand
CTGCCTGATGGCAACGTCTGCACCTGATATTTTACCCAAAAGCAGCATACTATACTTGAAAGTTAGGGGTAAATACCCGTAACTTTTAAGCGCACCGAGGTCTATTTGAAAGACATAGTGGGGCGTTACGGTATAGAGCTGCCGGATGTGCTCAGCGAATTGACGGACAATTTCTGTTCATCTGTCGATTCGCTGAGCATTCCCTTGAACTGTGAATCAGTATCTCAGCCGGCGCTTGCATTTCCCCGTATCTAATCTTTATAGTAATACGGCTGGCCGTTCTCTATATTGAACAGCATCGACTCTGTCTGGTAGTAGTCGCCGTAGATATCGTCGATGATGAAGCAGTAGGTATAGTCCGCGTCCTCAAGCAGGCGGAAGGCGACATGCGTATCCTTGACACAGGTATACTCCTCGCCGACATATGTCACACTCTCTCCGGTGTCCAGATTGATGGCGTCGTACATCGGGACGATCTTGTCATCGACATACAGCGTCTTATAATCCCTTGCAGCCATACCGTTTGCCTCGATACCGTCCCACGTACCGTTGAGCGCTACGGTATCCTCTACGAAATAATATGTGAAGATCAGGTTGGTCTCCTCGCCGTTGAGCGTGATGGGCGAGGAGAAGACGGTATATTCATCCGCCTGCGTCATGACATACACCGCGAGGTTCTGACCATCGGGCAGCGAGAACCAGCGCCCGTTGAAGTTGTCCGAGAAGGTGGCATATGTATCGTCCTTGACGTCCATATTGATCTGGGTGCTGTAGCCGAGCTCTATGATATCCTTAGCATCGGCGCTCACCTGATATACGAGAGCCTGCACGTCGGATGTGTTAAGGAGCCCCTCCGGAGTCAGCGTGAAGCTGTAGCTGCCGTCGCTGCCCAGCGCCGGAGCAGAGGCAAATGTGATCAGCGGGCTCTCTCCGGTCTGCTCGTAGTCATAGGAGTTCCAGTATGCATCGCCTCCGGACGCGCCTGTGCTGTTCGCAGTTGTCCACATGTCGATGATCGTCGATGAATCATAGCCCGATGTGCTGCCGGTATTGGTCGCGGCGTACGCGCTTCTGTCGACATATGCAAGGTAGTAGGGACTGATGGCGACATCTCCGAAGGTTCCCAGCTCGGAGGAGCCGCCCACCTCCAGCGGATAGTAGACGGAGAGGCCGCCGGCTCCGGCATGATCCGAGCCGCTCTTCGTGTAAATGACGGCATCGGAGAGAGCCGCAAGAGCCGCATCCGCGCCGTCCGCGCAGTCCTTCCCCGCCTCTATGAGCCCCTTGAGGTCCACCATGTTGGTATATCCGACCGCCTTGTTGTTGCCGCCGAAGTTATCGACCTTCAGAGCATTTCTTGTCACATCGGAGAGCTTGCCCGTATCCGCCGTAGCATCATAGAGATTATACGCAAAGCGGTTAAATGCAACCGTAAATGCATCTATCTTGGACAGATCAATCACCGACATCGTGAGTGTGTTGGCGCAGGTCAGATCGCCGTACTGATCAAAGTATTCGTCAACAAAGTATTTGCCGATATCGCCGCCGCTCGCCGCGGGGTTCTTTCTGATATAATTGCCCAGTCTTCTGTAGTTCCAGCCATAGCCCGGCACGGTCTCCTGAGAGGCGATCATGTAGTCGGCATATGACGCGAGAATATTGGCGGACTCTACGGTACCCATGAGGCAGGCGTCGAACCCGATGAAATCGAAGTTGTGCCCCATCATGTCAAATACACTGAAAAGCGCATCATCTATATTCTTGAGAGACAGGCTGTCGGAATCGTACAGATCATCAAAGCATACACCGGTGATGCTGCCGCCGCCGTGATTCCAGAGAATCAGCGCCGTGTGCTCCGCCGGGTACTTGGCGATGCCCCAGCGCAGGAAGTCCGAGAGGGTACCGGTCGCGCCCATATCCGCGAGCTCCTGCTCATCGACCAGAGTGAGCTTTCGATTGTATATCTCGAATCTCTGGAGCTTGGAGGCGTCTATATTGTCGTTATGCCATTGCGAAGCGCCGCCGGTCTGTACGACGAAGCGTATATTATCCGCCTTTTCGACGTCGAGCATCTCCGCTATATCATCGGATGCGGAGCCGTCTTCGCTTTCGAGATTGGAACCGCACATATATACGAAGACGGTCCATGTGTCCGACGCGCAGCCGGAGCCGTTGCCGCTTCTTACCGAGCGCTCGATGCTCAGAGTTCCGTCATCTGCCAGCGTCACCTTCTTGGCATAGCCCGGGGAGACGTAGTCGGAGTTGACGTAGTTGTCAACGGAAGCTGCGGTGGTCTGCGTGCGGCTGTCCGAGCTGTCGTCGCCGCAGGAGACAAACAGGATAAAGAGCGCCACCAGAGCCGCAAAAGCCATGAGGATACGGGAGATGATTTTAAGTAGCTTTTTCATGCGTACATCCTTTTATGGGTATAATATGTGATGCAGATGCCGTCGGGCGTGCCGCCCGGGCACGGGCAGGCAGGGCTTACAGCGTGATGATATACGGGGAAGTTATATCAGTTTGAGCGGGCATTGTCCATGCCCTAAAGCGAGCAAGGACTATTTTAGTAAAATGGCAAAAATGCCGAAAAACTAAAATAGAACATTGCGCCCGGAAGACTATTGAGATATATTATAGAAAATTGGCATAAATGCCAAAAATCTAAAATAAGAGGCTGGACATGGAGATCAAACGCGATCGGTACTTAAACAAGCTGATAAGCAGAAGAAATAACGGCTTGATCAAGGTGATTACCGGCATCAGGAGATGCGGGAAATCATATCTGCTGTTCCATCTGTATCGTGATTACCTGCTTTCGGAGGGCATACCGGAGGGCAATATCATATGCATACCCTTGGATGATATAGATTATGAGCCATACTGTGACCCTCGGGCATTGAATGAATATATAAAGAGCAAGATAACGGATCACAGTCAACAATACTATATTTTCATAGATGAAGCGCAGTATGCCATCACGAAAGAGGAGATGAGAAATCCCGATGTGCCGATCAGGCTCTACGGTGTGCTGAATTCATTGCTGCGCAAAGATAATGTGGACGTCTATATCACAGGGAGCAATTCCAAGTTTCTCTCATCGGATGTCATGACGGAGTTTAGAGGACGCGGAGATGAGATACATATGGCTCCGCTGTCATTTTCCGAGTACTATCCGGTATCGGGGAAGGACAAATACGGTGCGTGGAAGGAATATCTGACATAT
>CAVJQN010000213.1:0-3240 GCA_963651635.1 Agathobacter sp. | reverse complement strand
GCAGGCAGTGCTGCGGCTCAGTCCGAGGCGATGGCAGATACATCTGCACCGGACGGAAAGCCCGGTGATGCTCCCGACGGCAAACCCGCCGATGGCGCAGACGGCGGATCAGGAAGTCCGGATGGTGCTCCGACCGCAGGCGGATCTGGCGAGAAGCCTGCTGACGCACCTGATGGCAAGCCCGGTGATGCTCCCGGCGGAAAACCTGCCGATGGCGCAGACGGCGGATCAGGAAGTCCGGACGGTGCTCCGACCGCAGGCGGATCGGGTGAGAAGCCCGCTGACGCGCCGGACGGCAAGCCCGGTGATGCTCCCGATGGCAAGCCGGATGGTGCTCCCGGCGGCAAACCCGGCTCAGGCGCGTCCGATATCACATATACCGCGGTCAAGACCATCTCGTCCGCCGCGACGGAAAGCGGCGGCTCATATACGTCCGAGACCTCAGATGAGAATGCCGTGCTCGTCGATACCTCGGAGGCAGTCACTCTGACCGGTATGACCGTCACGAAGACAGGCGACTCCGACGGCGGCGACAGCTGCAGCTTCTACGGTCTCAATGCCGCAGTGCTCGCCAAGGGCGGATCGACAGTGACCATCTCGGGCGGCACTATCACTACCGATGCCAAGGGCGCGAACGGCGTCTTCTCCTACGGCGGCAACGGCGCGCAGAACGGAGGCGCGGGCGACGGTACTACTGTCAATATCTCAGATACCGTCATCAAGACCAGCGCGGACAACTCGGGCGGCATCATGACGACGGGCGGCGGCGTGACCAATGCCAGCAATCTGACCATCGAGACGAGCGGACGATCCTCCGCCGCTATACGTACAGACCGCGGAGGCGGCACAGTGACGGTAAACGGCGGAACATATACTACCAACGGGCTCGGCTCTCCCGCTGTATACTCGACAGCCGATATCACGGTATCCGGTGCGAAGCTGATATCCAATCAGTCCGAGGGCGTATGCATCGAGGGCAAGAACAGCGTCACTCTCAAGGACTGCGACTTTACCGTAAGCAATACAAAGTGCAACGGACATGCCACCTTCCTTGACTCCATCATGATATATCAGTCCATGAGCGGAGACGCGGATTCCGGCACATCGTCATTTACCATGACGGGCGGCAGCCTCACCAGCCGCAGCGGACATGTCTTCCATGTGACCAATACCAACGCCGTCATCACCCTCAGCGATGTGGATATCACGAACGAGGACAGCGAGAATGTGCTCCTCTCCGTCTGCGACGACGGCTGGAGCGGCGCAGACAACATCGCACAGCTCAAAGCCTCCTCCCAGACACTCTCCGGCAGGATACTGGTCGGGGACAACTCCAAGCTCACTCTCGAGCTGACCGACGGCTCCTCCTTCACAGGGAGCATCGGAGGACAGATCAAGAACAGCACGGGTGAGACGGTCTCCACCGAGGTAGGCGAGGTATCTGTCACGCTCGATAGCACCAGCAAATGGACGCTGACCGCAGACAGCTATATCACGTCCTTTGACGGCGACGTGTCTCAGGTAGTCTCCAACGGATACAAGCTCTATGTGAACGGCAAGGCGGTAAATTAAGTCAAAGGCGCCGCGTGCATCCCGCACGCGGCGCTTATTTTTTATATATAGTGTTGACTAGCACAAATGATATCAAGTAATGCCGGATTGCCGCATACCTTGCCTTTCCGCATCTCTGCTCTGATCCCGGCTAGACATATGCGCTGCTGGATAACATATGCAAGCACTTACCTGCATCTCCTCAGCACCTCACACACCAGCTCATACAATCTTCCGGTCGAGGCTACGCCGAGTCTCTCGTTGACCGAATGGATATCATGGAGCTCGGGTCCTGCGGATACTATATCCAGTCCCGGCATCTTCTCCATGAACAGTCCGCACTCCAGACCGCCGTGGGTAGCGGCGACTCTTCCATCCTGCCCGGTGAGATCATGATAGGCCGCCATCACGATATCTCGCAGCCTCGACTCCTTCGCGTACTGCCATCCGGGATAGCTGCTGCGCAGCGATACCGTGCCTCCGGCATATTCCACTATCGAGCGCACGCGCTGCACCACCATCTCCTTTTGAGTAGCTATGCAGGAGCGGATGGAATATGTGATATGCAGTCCGTCCTCCTCCATAGAGGATACTCCGAGGTTGAGCGAGGTCTGCACCAGCCCCGGCAGCTCCATGCTCATCTCCTGCACTCCCTGAGGCAATGCCAGCAGCACATGGAGCAGCCGTGCCGTCTCGGAGCTGCCCCATGCGGCATCCGCCGCGGTCTGCTCACAGGTCAGCGATATGCCGGCATCTGCCGCGGCATATTCATTCTTAAGCACAGCGTCAAACTCTCTGATAAACTCTTCAAGCTCCTGCGCCTTGTCAGCAGTCACCGCAACCACGGCATCACACCTCGGGCAGATGACATTATCGAACTGACCGCCGTGCATATCGGCTATCCTGAGCGCTCCGAGCCGCTCCATGGCGGTATACAGCACGCGACCCATGATGACATTGGCATTGGCGCGTCCCTTGTCTATCTCCGCGCCGGAGTGACCGCCCTGCAGACCCGATACCGATATAGCATATGCCGCATATCCGTCGGATGTCCTCAGCGGCTTCGCCTCTCCCGGCATCACGCAGTCCGCTCTCACGCCTCCGGCGCAGGATACGGTAAATACGCCCTCCTCCTCGGAGTCGAGATTGAGCAGCATACGTCCCTTAAGATCGGAGCAGTCCAGCGCGAATGCGCCGTCCATGCCGACCTCCTCGTCCGTGGTAAATACAGCCTCCAGGGCAGGATGCGGTATCTCATCGTCCGCCAGTATAGCCAGCGCGATAGCTACGGCGATGCAGTCATCGCCTCCCAGCGAGGTATCCCGCGCCCAGACATACTCTCCGTCAGTCTCCAGATCAAGACCCTCTGCCGCCATGTCCTTGGTGCAGCTCTCTGTCTTTGCACATACCATATCCAGATGCCCCTGCAGTATCACGGGAGCCGCGTCCTCATATCCCGCAGTCGCATCCTTCCATACGATGACATTGTTGGCCGTATCCTGCCGATATCGCAGTCCCAGCTCCCGGGCGATATCGACGCACAGATCGCTTATTATCTTAGTATTGTGACTTCCGTGCGGCACGCTGCACAGTCTCTCGAAGTACGAGAAGACCGCCTGCGGTCTCAGCTCTGACAAAACCGCCATATTCATCCTCCTTACGGCTCGCCGATATCAAAGCCGTCCATAC
>CAVJQN010000212.1:0-3325 GCA_963651635.1 Agathobacter sp. | reverse complement strand
GATGTAAGATGCGGCGGAGAACATACCTCGCTGTGGGTAAATAATACATCAGGCAGCACGAGTGCAGGTACAGGACTTATATATATCTGCGAGGAGTCACTGCTCAACGGACAAACGCCGAAGGCTATCACAGCTACAGCCACCGCCGAGGGCAAGACGGTCTATGTTGCACCTCAGCGACCGGTAGGAGACAGCATACAGCTATTAGTGTCTGCTGAGGACTTTGCTAAGGAGAGCTTCTACAGCTCACGAGGCTTTGCCTCAAGTGCATGGGATTATACGGATCTAAGCACCTTTATGCCATACCCGAAGAACGCAGACGGCAGCGCAGTTGCGGAGTATGCAAGGCTCTATAAGTACAAAGACGCAGACGAGGCAGATCCGGTCGGCATACTGCTCCCCACGGGAGGCAGCATAGGCACGGAGATCAAGGTCTACGCGTCAGGAGCAGATACTGTGAATATCGAGACAGGCGTGACGAGCAGTGCGGTAAGCAGTGTGTCGTCGGGCAGCGATGGTGCCTCGAACAGCAGCTTGTTGAGCAGCGACGGTACTGCTAGCAGCACCAGCTCAATCGAAAGCGCTATGTCCAGTTCAGTAACAAGCAGCAACAGTCTGTCAGACATTAGTTTGTCAAGTGACAGCAACTCAGACGACATCGAAGTCACGATAAATGGGCAGAAGTACACGCCGGATGAAAACGGTGTGATTACGCTCGTATATGACTTCACGACCGACCTCAAGGTCAACGACGTAACATACAGCGCGGACACCCTCGCGCGCAAGGTCATGACCTACGGAAAGTACTGGTACTATATAGATGACGCTGGTGATGGCGATGTACACTATGGTCTTGCCGTAAAATCGGGCTCAGGCGACACCTATGAGGAGCTTGGAACGGTAGATATCCCGGACAAGGCTGTGCACCTCTGGCAGGGCTATGCGCTCACGGAGAGCGGCGAGCTTGTAGCCTTAAACGGAGCTGAGACCGAGGAGGAGGCAAGAAGCGGAGAAAACTTCACACAGATAGCCTCCAAGCCGTTTTTACAGGACGGCAGCACGCAGGTTTACTATAACTTCACGCTTTACAAGAACCAGAGCATCCCGTACCGCGTATTCCTGATGGACGGCACGGCATATACCGTCTCGCCCGTGCAGGAGGCGGTATATGACGGAGTTGTATTAAGCTCCAAGACCGAATACGGCGCTACCTCGCGTTACTTTGCGCTGCTGGGTGAGAACGGCGGCACGCTGACCGCGTACTTAAGCAGCATGAAGCTGGGCAGCATCACAAACGGCGGTATAGCACATATCTCCAACAGCTTCGGCTATACGGGTACGGTGCTGCTTGCCTACTATGAGGGCGGATATGTCGTGGGCGTGGACTATGCCACGGGAGAGGAGATCTGCTCCACGATGCCCGCTATCACGAGCTTTATGTCATATGCGATACGTACAGTGATGAGCCTCGTGCAGAGCGACGGCTTCAATATGGCGGTATCCGACGGCAGCTACTACGACGGCGAGAACATCCGCACGGCGCTGGACGGAGGCGGGCAGTACAGCTCCTTAGGCACGGCATCCATCTCGGATGGCGGCAGCGGTGAAAACGGCAGCGCCGTGACCAACGGCGCAGGGAACGCCGCAGGCAGCACAGTAAGCAACGGTGCAGGAGATGCCGCAGGAAGCACTGCAAGCAATACTTCTGGCAACGCTGTAAACAATACGGCAAGCAATACCATAGGAAATACTACAAGCAACAGTGCGAACAGTGCGGCAAGCAATACCGCAAATTCCACGGGTGCTGCTACGGACAGTGACAGTGCCACGAGTACCACGGGCACAGCAGTAGGCAATGTTGCTGGTGCTGGCACAAGTAATACCGCAAACAACACGGCGGGCGGCAGCACCGCAGCGGTGAATACAGGCAGCGCGGACAGCAGCTCGAACAACCTGGCAGCCGGGGCGGAAAGTGAGATAGCCGCGGCAGCACTTGACGACACAACAGGCGCAGTATGGGATGAAGGGACAGATAGTGCTGACACTGTGGCAAACGTATCCATTTACGATAGCTTGACTGCAAGCACCGACACATCCTCAAGCTCGCTCGGCGCGGACGCAGCGGTGGGAAGTGCCGATGCACTGTCAGATACCGATATATCCGCAGTATCATTGAGTGACACCGCGGCATTGAGTGATGAGGCAGCATACATCGCCGTAGCGGACGGTACAAGCAGCATCTCCGCAAGCACAGAGAACGCAGCAGTCGAGGGCGGAGGCAGTGCAAGCAGCACGGCGGCAAGCGAAGCCTACCGCGAGCTGTTCGGCGACTCCCTGATTGCTTACTCGGAGCAGAGCGGCAGATACGAGCTGCTGGATACAGCGAGCCTGTCGGTGGGCGAGAAGGTAAAGCGCGTTGACGCACTGGCGCGAAATCAAGGTGACGGAGACAGACCGGACAAAGCGCAGCCAGAGGCGGACGGAGACGAAACAGAGAATGTAGATGATAAAGAGGACAGCTTTTCGATAGCTTGGGGCATCAATCGCAGCCTGAACTCCGAGGAGCGGCAGGGCTTTCTCCTGATAGCCCTCGCCGGAGGCGCCGGAGTAGCCGGTCTCACCCTGCTGTATACCAAGCTCCGCAGACGCAAGTAAATTAAATGATATCAAACATTGCCATCAGCTTTTTGAAGGTGTCCTGTCCATCAAGACAGGTGTCGGTCAGATAGCCTTTCTCCGTTTCCCACTCGGAGAGACCCCGATAGTAAAACATCTTTTTGGAGTCTTCGATGATAAACGGAATAATGCCATAGCGCAGACATTCTTTGAATGCTATCAAGCGGCCGACGCGTCCATTGCCATCCTGAAATGGATGGATGCGTTCAAAGCTGTAGTGAAACTCGATGATATCGTCTATTGAAACAGTATCAAGGGCTTCATAATGTGACAGCAGTGCCTTCATTCTTGACGGCACATCCTTGGGCTTGGCGGTTGCCTTGCCGCCTACAACATTGGCTCGCTTTTTGTAGTCACCAACGGCAAACCATGCAAGCGAGGAATCTTTTGTGCTTTGCTTCAAAATACGATGCAGTTCCTTGATGATGTCCTCAGTGAGGGGCTCTTCTGCATGGTCGATCACATAATCAACGGCACGAAAATGGTTGACCGTTTCGATGATGTCATCGACGGGGATTTCCCCCTCGACATCAACGGTGTTCGTTTCAAAAATCATGCGGGTTTGATCCTCGCTGAGCTTGCTGCCTTCAATGTGGTTGGAGTTGTATGTCATACGGACTTGAAGTTCATGGTACAAACCGCCGGGCAT
>CAVJQN010000211.1:0-3349 GCA_963651635.1 Agathobacter sp. | reverse complement strand
AGAAGAGCACGCTGTATCTCAAAAGTGAGATACTGAAGCGGAACTGGCAGTGAATAGTGCCTGAATGTGGAGGAATATCTGCGGAGCTTGTAGTAAAATGTATGTTGGTTCAAATGAAGTTTGGTATAGTCGGGCAGGGGATATCAGCAGTGCAGGAGAGGTGATAAGGCTATGCTTCGCATATATTATGGTGATCTGGAGGCGGAAAATTACATCTTCAATCCGGATGTATTTTTCAATAATACATATGAAGACGACTGGATCACAGATCCTGTAACAAGACAAATGATTCAGGACATCGACGGTTCGCAGGTGGTCGGCCCCCGACTGATTGACAGTCCTTTCCTCGGCACCATTCCGGCGGAAAGGCTCTCCGGCGGCGTGAAGACGCTGATACTCATGAACCACGACAGAGAGCATATCTTCAACGCCTCCGCCTGCGGAGATAACTGTGCGGCGTGGATATTGAAGCTCGGACAGGACAGAGATTTGACCATACGGCTGGGCTATCTCATGGACTTCGGTAGGGACGAGTTTGAGATAGAAATAGTGAATCTGAAGCAGGTGGTTCATACGATGCAGGAGCTCAACGAGACAGTTCTTGATCATCATCTGATCTGAGGGATACAGGTATGCTGGGGAGATACGAGATTGAAGTTTATAACAGCAGGGTGCATTACTTCCTGACGATTAAAAGGAACATAACGGTGCTTCAGGGTAACAGCGCTACCGGCAAGACGGAGTTGATCCGCCTGATTCAGGAATATGCGACAAATGGCGCATCCTCAGGCATTACCTTGCGATGCGAGGTCAGATGTACGACACTGACGGCGTTGGACTGGGAGATACGTCTGCGGGCATTACAGGGAAATATCATCTTCATCGATGAGACCGCCGGCTTTCTGCGCTCACAGAGATTTGCAGAGATGGTCAGGGGGTCAGACAACTACTTCGTGATAGTGACACGTGATGACCTCAGCCAGCTGCCGTACAGCGTAGATGAGATCTACGGCTTGAGGAATGTGTCAGATACACAGAAATACAAGACCTACCATCGCGTATATAACGAGATGTACAGGCTGTATCACCTAGAGGCAGAGCAGAAAGCCAAGCCGGACATGGTAATCACAGAGGATTCCAATGCGGGATTTGAGTTTTTCGATATCGTATACCCGAATATGTGTACCTCGGCACGCGGCAAGAGCAACATATATAGCCAGATCAGAGACAATCGAGGGAAAAAGCTGCTGGCGATCGTCGATGGCGCCGCTTTCGGCAGCGAGATCGGGAAGGTGATGCGATATCTGCAATCAAGCCATGCGGACTGCGTCATCTACGCGCCGGAATCGTTTGAATATCTGATACTCAGCTCCGGCATCATGGATGTCCCGGAGGCAGTTATCCAGAAGACGTATGAGTACGCGGACAGCACCCGTTATATGAGCTGGGAGGAGTTTTATACCGCATATCTGACAGAACTCACGCAGAACACCGTATACAGATACAGTAAATCAAAACTGGCTGAGTTCTATAAAACAGAGGGAACAGTAAGCAAGATAGCCGCAGTGATTCCGAAGGAAATCAGGGTGTAAGAGCGGGGCGATAATGGCGGATTACGGTGTAATCTGTTGAGAGAATGTGCTATCATACTCTGATAGCGCCGCAGGCGCGGAGCATCGGGCTTTCAAGCAGGCGCTGCCAAGCGGCGGTGGCGGATGCGTGCCTGCACGCAAGACAAAACCGACATGTGGCAGTCAAGATGATATGAGCAAGGAGCAGCATCATGAAATTAGTGACAGTAAGAGAGATATATCAGGACACGCAGAAGTATCTGAACACCCAGATCACGATCGGCGGGTGGGTACGTTCCAACAGGGACTCCAAGGCATTCGGCTTTCTGACCATCAGCGACGGAACGAGTTTCAACCAGATCCAGGTCGTATATCATGACAATATGGACAACTTCGCGCAGATAGCGAAGATCAACATAGGCGCTGCTCTCATCATCAAAGGTACGCTCGTCCCCACTCCCGAGGCGCAGCAGCCATTTGAGATACAGGCGAGCGAGGTCACGGTAGAGGGGCCGTCCAGCCCGGACTATCCGCTCCAGAAGAAGCGCCATACGCTGGAGTACCTGCGCACCGTGCCGCATCTGCGCGCCAGAACCAATACGTTTCAGGCGGTGTTCAGAGTCAGATCTCTGGCTGCATTTGCCATACATCAGTTCTTCCAGGAGAGGGGCTTTGTATACGTGCACACGCCCATCATCACCGGAAGCGACTGCGAGGGCGCGGGCGAGATGTTCCAGGTCACGACGCTGGACATGAACGATGTGCCGAGATGTGAGGACGGATCGGTGGATTACAGCAGGGACTTCTTCGGAAAACCTGTCAATCTGACGGTCAGCGGTCAGCTCAACGTGGAGACGTACTGCATGGCTTTCCGCAATGTATATACCTTCGGACCGACATTCCGCGCGGAAAATTCCAATACGACGCGCCATGCCGCCGAGTTCTGGATGATCGAGCCGGAGATAGCATTTGCCGATCTCGAGGACAATATGGAGCTGGCGGAGGACATGCTCAAGTACATCATCCGCTATGTCATGGAGCATGCGCCCGAGGAGATGAAGTTCTTCAACCAGTTCGTAGACAAGGGGCTCATAGAGCGCCTGACGCATGTCATGAACTCCGACTTCGGACGCGTGACATATACCGAGGCGGTCGAGATACTCGAAAAGCACAACGACGAGTTTGACTACAAGGTATTCTGGGGCTGCGATCTGCAGACAGAGCACGAGAGATATCTGACGGAGCAGGTATACAAGAAGCCGATATTCGTGACGCATTATCCCAAGGAGATCAAGGCGTTCTACATGAAGCTCGATCCGGACGGCAGGACGGTGGCGGCTATGGACTGTCTCGTACCCGGCATCGGCGAGATCATCGGCGGCAGTCAGAGAGAGGACAACTACGATGTCCTGCTCCAGCGCATGAAGGAATGCGGTCTGGGTGAGGAGGGCTACGAGTTCTATCTCGACCTGCGCAAGTACGGCAGCAACAGGCACTCCGGCTACGGGCTGGGCTTCGAGCGCTGTATCATGTACCTGACCGGCATCGGCAATATCCGCGACGTGCTGCCCTTCCCGAGGACGGTAGGCAACTGCGAGCTGTGAGGGTGAACTGAGCCGCAAACCATGAAAAAGCAGCTCTGACTGTATATGTCGCGGCGAGCTGCAGAAGATGCAGAAAATGCAAGGATAAAGCAAATATGCTTTACTTCGCAGCATCCGGGTGCCGACAATCATAATCAACCGGTACGAGGCTCGGGAGACGACCCGGGCCTCTGT
>CAVJQN010000210.1:0-3396 GCA_963651635.1 Agathobacter sp. | reverse complement strand
GAGGTGTGGGCATCGTAGGACAGACAGAGCTGGCAGTACGCAATGCCTTTAGAAAAGGACTCCTCTGGGGTCCACGTATCGTCAGCTGCGGCTCTCCGCTGGTGCCGCATGCGGGGCATGGATTTACGACTCCCGGTTCGATACAGTGCAGTGGTTCAGATGAGTTTGTACGTGCTCTGCGAGAGCAGCTCGCTCTTGGTGTGGATCAGATCAAGCTCATGTACACAGGCGGTCTGGCCGGTGCATATGAGGGGACGATGGATATCCAGATGACCGAGGCCGAGGTGGCAGCATGCATAGAGGTTGCACATGGAAACAGTAAGAAAATCTCGGCGCACTTGTCCAACGATCATGCCATAGCACAGGCAGTGCGGTTGGGGATGGACGGTATCGAGCACGGATATACCATATCCGTGGAAACGGCTGACATGATGGCGCAAAAGCATGTCTTCTATACCCCAACTCTGTGTGTATCGCATTGCAATGACTATATGCGCAAGCTGGGTGTTCCGGACTATACATTGAAAAAGCAGGAGGCTGCAGCAGCAGAGCATATAGCTTCATGCCGTCGCGCGGTAGACGCAGGCGTGACTATCTGTACAGGCACGGATCTCCTGCCGTCCGATCCGATAGACGGCACCAGCCCGACGATCCGCGAAACAGAGCTGCTGGTGGAGGATGTAGGGATGACGCCACTGGAGGCGATAAAGGCTGCAACATACAACGGAGCCAGACTGTGCGGAGTAGACATGGTCACAGGTACGCTGGAGGCGGGCAAGTGCGGAGACTTTATCATAGTAGAGGGAAGTCCCGATCGTGATATACATGACCTGCGAAAGCTGCGGCTGGTTTCGCAGGGATGCCGGCTTGTATGGAGCGAACTTCCGGTATTTACGAAGGATAACTTCAAGATACTACCGCCCGGAGTTTCATGTGAGGGCGGAGTATTCAAAAAGTGGTGATAAAGAATGCGGTAAAAGGTAATAAAGGCGAAAAATGCCAAAAATATAAAGGAGGATGCTTATGGCAACTATCATTTCTACAATAAAAGCGCCCGCTGCTATCGGACCGTACTCTCAGGGGATGATTACGGGAAATTTCGTTTTCACATCGGGGCAGATACCCGTCGAGGTACAGAGCGGATTTATCCCGGAGGGTATCGAGGCACAGGCGCATGAATCCTGCAAAAACGTAGGGGCTATCCTTGCTGAGGCAGGATGCGGCTTTGAGCATGTCATCAAGACGACATGCTTTCTGGCAGACATGAAGGACTTTGCGACTTTCAACGCTGTGTATGAAAAATATTTCATCTCAAAGCCAGCTCGTTCATGCGTAGCGGTCAAGGACCTTCCAAAGGGTGTGCTGTGTGAAGTCGAGGCTGTGGCTGAGTTAAAGTAAATAAAGAAGGAGAGTAGTGCGATGCGAAAAACCTACCTTATCCACGCTCGTATCATAGACGGCGTGAGGGATACAGCGATTGAAGACGGTATCCTTGTTTTTTCAACAAATCTGACAGCGCAAAAGGGCGGCAGAGATGACAAAATCGTGTACGTAGGAGCTATGGCGGACTATCCCGCATACCCGGCAGAGGTGACGAGAGAGGATGTAGTCGTTGATATGACCGGATATACATTGACGCCGGGGCTGTACAATGTTCATGCACATCTGGGCCTTTCCATGCCGTATAAGTCATACCGCTTTGACGAGATGGGAGTGCCATATCGCAGTATGCTCATGCTCAGGAGAGCATGCGAGGCGTTAGACTGCGGCATTACTACGGTTCGTTCTGCGGGAGGCCCCGATGACATAGATTATGCCATCCGCGATGCAGTGGACAGTGAGATGCTGCTGGCATCCAGAGTAGTGCCATGCGGAGCGCTTAACATAGCCGTGGGAGGACATGCATGGAACAACTACATTTCAACCATGTACAACGGCGCCGATGAGTTTCGTGCGGCTGCTCGTGCGGAGATAGCCAAGGGTGCGCAGTTTGTAAAAATCGGACTTACAGGCGGAGCTGCCAGTGCTCACGAGGGTATGGCCGACAAGCAGATGACAGACGAGGAAATCGAGGCTGTCGTAGATGTGGCACACAGCGCTGGCAAGCGCGTGGCAGCGCATCTGGGCGGAGATAAGCCTATACAGGAGTTCGTAAAGCTGGGCGGTGACAGCGTGGAGCACGCGTACCACATGGAGGAGGAGACAGCCTATCTCATGAAGGAGAAGGGAACCTTCCTTGTAGCTACGCTTTCGGTGACGAACTGTCATGATTATCTGGTAGGACATGGATCTCCGGAGTTCCAGGTACGTAAGCTTGATGAGACAGGTGAAGCACACAGCCAGTCTATCGGCAATGCTATCCGGGCAGGTGTAACTATCTGTGTGGGTACAGACCTGCTGCCGTCAGACCCGATAGCCGGAACTAATGCTACGGTACGTGAGATGGAGCTGCTGGTACGTGCGGGATTGACACCTATGCAGGCTATAAAGGCGGCTACCAGCAACTGCGCGAAGCTGACAGATACCATAGGCTTCACCGGTACGCTGGAGGCAGGCAAGGAGGGAGACTTTATCGCAGTGAAGGGCAAGCCCGACGTGAATATCTCGGACATTCGCAATCTGGAGCTGGTTGCAAAGGGATGCCGTCTCGTATGGAGCACGGTTCCGGGGCTGAGGCTTCGCAGATACAGCACTGTAGCTCCCGGCATGAGTGTAGCCGGCGGCACATATCTGAAATGGTAAGGAGGATGTAAAATGTCTGTTACTGTATATAAGAATGCACGTATATTCACAGGCAGTGAGATCATAGAAGATGGGCTGATTGCCGTAAAGCACAGCCATAAGGAATTTACAGCTCCAGAGGAGGGCGCCACACCGGTCAAGGTAGCCGCTGCGCTAAACGATACGATGGAATATGTCGGCGCCGCTGCGGGATATGAGATACCCGAGAACTCTGAGATAGTAGATCTGTCAGGATATACGATACTGCCCGGGCTTATCGACTGTGCCGCACGTCTTGATACTCTGAACACGGCATCAGATGATTACGTAAACAATATACGCACGGCTTTCAGGACATTCCTCGCGTATCGTTCAGCTGCGGAGGCGCTGAACGCGGGAGTCACGACGGTGCGCACGATAGGTATGCCGAACAATATAGATCTGGGTCTGCGTGATGCCATCAGCAAGACAATGTTCTTCGGCCCGTCGATACTGGCCGCAGGTCCGACATACGCGGTTACTGCCGGATACGGACATGAAAAGTACGGTCTGATCATGGCGAGTGGATGCGATGCACTTCGCCGCGAGATGCGAGTACATATAGCACGCGGGATCAACGGCATCACGCTTCAGGTCAGCGGTATACCGATGGACACATTGGGCGGAGAGTACCGT
>CAVJQN010000209.1:0-3400 GCA_963651635.1 Agathobacter sp. | reverse complement strand
AGCCAGGATGCTTCAGAAGAATCACGGCTGTCAGATCACCGTGGTTCCGGTAGACGGATCCAGCGATGCGGCGACCATGTTCCTCTCCGGCGAGACGGATATACTTTCCGGCAATGTCGGCGATGTCATGGAGGCTGAGGAGAATGGCTACCATCCCATAGTCATATTTGCCCCGGAGAGATCCAAGTTTATCCCGGATGTTCCGACATCGGCGGAGACAGGAGTGGACGACTATGTATCCTTCTCGGCACGCGGATATGCCTATATGCCGGGAGTGGATCAGGCAATCGTCGATCGTATGACCGAGGCTTTGGTCAAGGCATATGAGGATGAAGGCTATCAGAAGAATATGGCGGCTATGGGTGCGCAGCTTGAGCTGTATACCGGAGACGAGTACAGACAGCTCCTTGAGGATCAGCTGGATTCGAGACTGGAACTTTGGGATGTACAGAAATAAAGGAGACGACCGTGGAGAAAAGATATATTCATCAGGATGTTTATATAGGATTCTTCTGCCTCGCGATGTGTCTGGCGTTCTATGCGCTGAACATGCCGCTGCCGTCAGATGCGGCGATGATGCCCAAGATTCTGTGCGTGATGCTGATGGCGCTTTCGGTCTGCATTATCGTTTCAGGGCTCAAGAAAAGCAAGCTGCCCGAGGATGAACGCGGCAAGCCGTATCTCACCGCCGATGCTCTCAAGATCCCGTATGTGGCATGGCTCATCGTTCTGGCATATGCCCTTCTGTTCTATCTGATCGGATACTACGCGGCTACATTTATCATGATGATCGTCTTCATGCGGTTTATGAAGGAGACATCGTGGAAGCGCATACTTCTGATCGATGCGGGATATCTTCTCGTGATCTATTTCGGATTTGTCAAGCTGCTGGGAGTATCGCTGAACGCCTTCGGTATCCTCGGCAGGATGCTGTGATGAAAAGGAGAGAAAAGTATGGTTGATATAGCAAACATTATCACAGGATTTCAGGCCTTATGTACCGTTGATGCCATGCTGGCTCTGATGATAGGCGTGGTCGGAGGTATGATCATAGGCGCTTTGCCGGGATTTTCGGCAGCGATGGGCGTATCACTCCTGATACCGCTGACCTACGGCATGTCGCCGATAGCCGCGCTGGTCATGCTGACGGCGATGTATACATCGGCGATCTACGGCGGCTCCATCACGGCTATCCTCTGTCATACACCCGGTACGCCGGCGTCGGCTGCCACTGCCATAGACGGCTTCCAGCTGACCAAGCAGGGGCGCGGCATGGAGGCGATGGGTGTAGCTACCGTATGTTCAGGTATCGGAGGCACCGTCAGCGCCATAGCGATGCTGCTGATAGCTCCGGCTCTGGGCGCATTTTCACTGAAGTTCTCGGTACTGGAGTATTTCCTCCTGTCACTCTTCGGACTGACTGTTATAGCCAGTCTCGCGGGAGATTCGATAATCAAGGGTATGTTCTCCGGCATATTGGGGCTGCTGCTGGGCTGTATCGGTCTGGATGCCATCAGCGGTCATCCGCGTATGACTCTGGGTATACTCAATCTGGAGGACGGCATCAGCTTCGTGCCTGCTCTGATAGGTCTTTTCTCTGTCTCACAGATCATGTCGCTGGCATGGGATGTACATCACGGCAAGAAGGGCTCTGTGGTCGAGGATGAGGAAAATCTGAAGCACGGTCGTCCGCTTCCGTCGTGGGAGGAGACGAAAACTCTGATTCCGACCACCATACGATGCTCGATAGTCGGCACCATAGTCGGCATCATCCCGGCGGCAGGTGCGGGTGTATCCAGCTGGGTATGCTACTCCATGGGCAAGAAGTTCTCCAAGCATCCCGAGAAATTCGGTCACGGCGCACTCGAGGGCGTCGCATCCTGCGAGACGGGCAACAACGCGGCGACCGGAGGAGCATTGATCCCGCTTATCACACTGGGACTCCCCGGCAGCAGTGTCGCGGCTATACTGCTGGGCGGACTGATGATTCACGGTCTGACTCCGGGTGCATCCATGTTCACCAAGCATGCATCGACTACATATGCCATCATGATCGGCTTCCTGTTTGCCAATATTCTCATGGCGGTCATAGGTATATTTGCCGCACGCAAGATTGCCCGCGTGAGCTCGCTGCCGATGGGTGTCCTCGCTCCGTGTATCCTCGCACTGTGTGCTATCGGTACATATGCGATACGCGGCAACATATTTGACGTAGGTGTCATGGTATTCTTCGGGGCATTGGGCTTTATATTCAAGCAGTGCGGCTTTGCGGCTCCGCCGATGATCCTCGGCATGGTACTCAGCGAGATCTGCGAGAGCAACTGGCGCCGCGCAGTCATTCTCGCGCAGGCCAAGGGCGGGATGTTCACATACTTCATGGGTCGTCCTATAGCGATAGTTCTGGCGCTTCTGATAATTTCCTCCCTGTTCTCGCCTGTACTGATGAACTATGTCAACAAGAAATCTCGTGCGATCGAGAAGCAGGTATGAGGAGATAAAGATGAAGAAGATAGCATTGTACGGCACATACAGCGCCAATATGCTGGAGTGTCTTGAGAAGAAATGCCCGGAGGGCTTTGAGCTGTATCAGGTGGCGGCAGATGCGCCTGTAGAGGAGCTGAGTGAGGCAGACTATATCATCAGCCGTGCAGGGACAGTCGGAGAGGCTGCATTTGCGGCGGCACCGAAGCTGCGGATGGTGCAGAAATGGGGCGCCGGATATGACAAGATAGATGTCAAGGCGGCCGGAGAGCGCGGTATCCCGGTATCCATATGCGTAGGAGGCAACAGCATGCCGGTAGCGGAGCTGGCTGTCGCGCTGATGCTCTCTGTATTGCGCAATGTCGTGCCTATGGATGTGCACATGACGGCGGGTGAGTGGGAACGCGATCGCTACTTCCAGCGCTCCTATCTGCTGAGCGGCAAGAAGGTCGGACTGATCGGCATAGGCAATATCGCCAAAAAGGTCGCGCATATCCTGCACGGAGGCTTTGGCTGTGACATCATCTACTATGACATATTCAGGCTCGATGAGGAGACCGAGAAGCAGATGGGAGTGAGCTATGCGCCGCTCGATGAGCTGATGAGACAGTCGGATATCGTCAGCATACATGTACCGCTGCTGGATACGACCGAGGGGATGATCAATCGGGAGAAGCTTGCGTTGATGAAGCCGACGGCCGTCATCATCAATACCTCACGCGGCAAGGTCATCAATGAGGCGGATCTGATAGATGCTCTGAACAGGGGCGTCATACTCGGAGCAGGTCTTGACACCTATGAACATGAGCCGCTCGGCGCGGATTCACCGCTGCTGAGTATGGAACAGGTGGTCACCACGCCGCACTGCGGTGGCAATACCATAGACAATGATATCAATATGGCGGCTATCTGTATGGAC
>CAVJQN010000208.1:2098-3400 GCA_963651635.1 Agathobacter sp. | reverse complement strand
GTGCTACGGCTACAGCTATGGCGACATCAGAGCTGTTCTCGGCGCTCCAGCTCGGTACGGTAGACGGTCAGGAGAATGCAACCAGCACCTTCTACAACAACAAGTACTACGAGGTCAACAAGTACTACAGCGTCACACACCATATATATACTGCAGAGCCCCTGATCATGAGCCTTGACAAATGGAACTCGCTTACATCGGAGCAGCAGGAGATCATCCAGAAGGCAGCTGACGAGGCCTGCGGGTACGAGCGTGAGGTCAGCGACGCTCAGGTTGCACAGCTGCTGGAGGCGGTCAAGGAGAAATGCGAGGTAAATGAGCTGACAGCCGAGGCTACTGCTTCGTTCCAGCAGGCGGTAGAGCCTGTCTATACCAAGAACGAAGCGAAGTACGGCGAGCTCATCAAGCAGCTGCGCGAGGCGGTTGCGTCAGTTCAGTAAGCCGGCGGCATGACGGCAATATGTAAGGAAATATGAGGGGAAGGGAAAATATGCGAGATACAGTTGAGAAATTTTTCGCAGGGTTGGATAAGGTCTTCTTTGTCCTGTCATTCCTGGCGCTCGGCACGATGGCTGTGCTTATCACATTGCAGGTCTTCTTCCGCTTTGTGCTCAACGCTCCGCTGGCATGGACGGAGGAGCTGGCTAGGTTCGGATTTATCTGGTCTACATTTTTCGCAGGATATCTGGGTGCCAGAAAGGCACAGCATATCGGAGTGGAGCTGGTTCAGGATCTGTTTCCGATCACTGTCAAGAAGGGGATGAAGTCGGTCAGCGCACTGATTGCCGGAGGCTTCTTTGTGCTGATTCCGTATTATCTGGTGACCTTCTGGCCCAAGCTCGCGTCTCAGACATCTGCAGCGCTCAATATACCGATGAACTGGGTATATCTGGGGATGCTGGTCGGATGCTTCTTTACCGGACTGAGCTATATATGGGACGCGGTCAAGATATGGCTTCCTGAGGACGAGAACAGTACAGTGAAGGAGGGAAATGCATGATAGCGCTGTTATTTATCGGATTTTTTATCCTGATGTTCATCGGAGTACCGATCGCTGCGGCACTCGGTGTAGGCGCACTGCTGGTGGTAGCCTTCTGTATGAACAGCTCTCTGGTAGTCAGTGCTCAGACTATGTTCACCGGCATCAACTCATTTCCGCTGATGGCTATCCCTTTTTTTATACTGGCGGGCAACCTGATGGGCGAGGGCGGTATATCAAAGAGACTCATAAACTTTGTAAACCTGTTCCTAGGCTCCCTGCGAGGCGGACTTGCCATAGTGGCTATCGGTGCATCCATGTTC